>DATFRX010000368.1:0-27778 GCA_035262905.1 Nocardioidaceae bacterium | reverse complement strand
ACTCTGGCGCCTCGGTCGCCTCGATCGCCTCCTTGTTGGTCCAGTACGGCGTGCCCCGGAGCCCGTCGATCGGCGGGATCACCGCAGAGGTGCCGGTCCCGATGACGATGCGGCTCGCCTCGTACGTGGTGCCGCCCACCTCGACCTGTCCCGGGCCGGTGAGACGTCCCCAGCCGCGTATGAAGCGCCCGCCCTTGCCGGTGTAGCGATCGACCGCGACCTGGTCGTCCCAGTTGTCGGTCGCCTCTTCACGGATCCGCTTCGCGATCGGCCCGAAGTCACTGGTGACGTCGGCGTGCCCGGCCATCCCGTCGACCCGGTCGGCCTCGGCGATCAGGTTCGCACCGCGAATCATCATCTTGCTCGGGATGCAGCCCCAGTAGGGACACTCCCCACCGACCAGCCGGCCTTCGATGCCGATGACGTCGAGTCCCGCCTCCGCGAGCGCACCCGCGACGGCCTCGCCGCCGACTCCCATTCCGAGGACGATCACGTCCGCCTTGTCAGCCATTCCCCAACCGTACGACCGATGCCGACGAATCTTGAGCGTTTCGGGTAGCTATGACGACCCGAATCCCTCGAGATCCGTGAGCGGCTGCTGCCCGGCGTCGTACACCAATCCGCCACGCTCGGGATCGAGACGTGCCTCGGCGGTCGGCAGATGCGGCCGGATCGAGCCGTCGTGCATCAGATGGCGCACCTCGCAGTCGCGTACGAGGACGAGATGGTCGGAGAGCAGCTTGCGATGGCAGCGCCACCACACCGACTCGGAGCACATCACGGTCAGGCGCAGCCGGCCCGCCTCGTCGAGCAGGTCGTCGATCGCGGCGAGGAACTCCGCCGATCGCATGTGCGCCGCGTAGCCGACGAACGCCTGCACGCGGAGCTCGGTGTCGGGAGAGTCCGCCGGTGCCTTGCGCCAGCCGCCGAGCCGCTGCTCCCAGCGGTAGCCGATGCCGGCGTCGGGCAGCCAGGTCTGCATGGCGGCCCTTGCGACGTGCGGATGACGTTTGCTGCCCGGCGCGGTACGGACGTCGACCAGCTGCTGCACCTCGGCCTCCCGGAGCAGTCGCACGATCTCCGCCGGTTCGGCGGTGCCGTGGCCGAAGGTCAGGACTCGCATGATCGCGCGTCTCGCCGCCTCAGTCGTCGAGATCGGCGAGTCGGTCGGTGGCCCGGTCGTGGATCCGCTCGACGCCGGCCAGCTCTCGCTCGGTCCGGGTCAGCCGCTGCTGCGCGGACCGGTCGGCATGCCGGGCGGACTTCGCCTCGCGCTCGGCCGCGCTGAGCTCGGCGCGGAGCCGCTCCACCTCGCCCTCGGTCCGCTCGACGTCGGCCGCGGTGCGCTCGGTCTCCTGCTGGGCCTCGTCGCGGGCGCCCTGGGCCGCGTCCAGCCGCTGCTTCGCCTCGGCCACCTCGGCCTCGGCCTTCTGCCGCCGTCTCGCACCCAGGTCGGCGGGTCGGCTCGGCGGCGGCTCGGCGCGCTTCGCGGTCTTCTTGGCCGTCTTGGCGGTGCGCTTGACCGGCCGATCGGCCTGGTCCGACGCGGCTTCGCCCGCCGCAGACTTGCGCTTGGCGGTCTTACGCTCGCTGACCAGGCCGGTCGGGCCGCCGAATCCGGCCATATCGCCGAAACCGGCATACTCCACGGCCCGGATCAGCTGCCCCGTCGACACCTCGTCGGCGATCTCCGCGTCGGAGAAGCTCGCCTCGAGCGTCCGGCGTACTTCCTCGGCCACGTCGTCGCTCACCCGGCTGCCGTGATCGGCACCGAGGCGTCGGGTGTCCGTCACCAGCTGCGTCACGAGCTCGTTGCGCTCCCGTCCGAGCCGGCGCAGGGTCTGACCGTCCAGTTTCGAGCTGGCATCGCGCAGCTCACGCCCCAGATCGAGCAGCGGCGTCAGGTCGTCGGCGTGTTCGCGGGACAGCTGGTTGACCAGCCAGGCGGCTGTGGTCGGCTTGGCGAGCGCCTGGATCTCGGTGGCCAGCTCCCGGTCGCCGTCGGCCCGTGCCTGCTTCGCCCGGTCGTTACGCGTCGTGACGAAATCCGGCAGCGGCACGCCGTAGAGCTCCTGGGCGACCGAGTCGAGATCCACGGGCCCATTCTGCTCACAGACCTGACCGGGAGCAGGCTCGACACCCGAATCCGCCGCTTCGCCACGCGTCCAGGCAGGTCAGGTCACCCGTTCTCGGCGATGCCGCCCCGTGGCGACCGCCGTACTGTGACGGGATAGCCGTCGGACTCCGGGAGGCGAGATGGCCGACGAGCAGGGTCAGCGACCCGAGCGTCTTCCCCGCAAGCCGTACGAGAAGGAGCTGCTGCGGCTGCAGGCGGAGCTGGTCAAGGTCCAGGAGTGGGTTCGCACCGAGGGCGAACGCGTCATCGTCGTCTTCGAAGGCCGTGACGCCGCGGGCAAGGGCAGCACGATCAAGCGCGTCACGCAGTATCTGAACCCCCGGGTCGCGCGGATCGTGGCATTGCCGGCGCCAACCGAGCGGCAGCGCAGTCAGTGGTACTTCCAGCGCTACATCGAGCACTTCCCGGCCGCCGGCGAGATCGTGCTGTTCGATCGCAGCTGGTACAACCGGGCCGGCGTCGAGAGGGTCATGGGCTTCTGCACCAAGGACGAGTACTTCCGGTTCCTGCATCAGGCCCCGATCTTCGAGCGGCTCCTGATCGAGGACGGCATCCTGCTCCGCAAGTACTGGTTCTCGGTCAGCGACGAGGAGCAGGAGCGCCGGTTCCACTCGCGATTCGACGATCCGATGCGGCGCTGGAAGCTGTCGCCGATGGATCTGGAGTCGATCAGCCGCTGGGAGGACTACTCCCGGGCCAAGGACGAGATGTTCGTGCACACCGACATCCCCGAGGCGCCGTGGTACGTCGTTGAGAGCGAGGACAAGCGCCGGTCGCGGATCAACATGATCGCCCATCTGCTCTCGACGCTTCCGTACCACGAGGTGCAGCGACCCCCGTTGGAGCTGCCGCCGCGACCGAAGTCGACCGGATACGAACGACCACCACGAGACATGCAGACCGAGGTCCCTGATCATGCGGCCACGCTCGTATGATCCGCCGCCGAGCCGGGGTAGGGTGCCCGGCTCAGGCGGGATGACCCGATCGCGAGAAGATGTGAGGAAGCGAGGAATGGAGGGATCGTGGACAAGCAGGATTCGCAGGGCACGACAATCCTCGAAGACTTGACCGAGCCAGACCCGCTGGCAAAGTCCGATATCGGGGTACGCACGCGCGACTTCATCCAGGAGCTGGAGCGCGACAGCTGGCTACAAGCGGAGCGGCATGTGACCGCGTCGGGGTTCTGGCGAACCTTCCAATGGGTCGTGGGTGGCGCCTCGTCGGTGTTCGCCGCCATCGCCGCCGGCTGCGCGTTCGCCGACTACCCGAACTACGCCGGCATCGCCGCCCTGGTCGCCGCCGCCACGGCCGCGATCGCGACGGCGCTGCGTCCCGGCGACCTCTCGGCCCAGCATCTGCAGTCGGCCACCTGGTATCACGCACTCCAGCTCGCCGCTCGCGACGCGTGGGAGTTCGACCGGCCGGCCGATCCGGAGGACTCGCGCAAGCAACTGCGCGAGCTCGCCGACCGCTGGGCCGACATCACGAGCCAGAGCCCGAGGGTGCCGCGCCGGCTCTACAAGATCTCGTCGCGCTACGCCGACAAGAAGGGCGTCAACTACTTCCCGAAGCCGCGCCTGGCCTCTAGCCGCTGACCCGCGACACACCCGCGGCCTCGGGAGCGGTCGCCATGGGTGATGACGCCGTGTGAGGGCCCTCATGGCGTCCGCGTCGCTTGCGAGCGATACTCCTCGGCATGACGCGCCTAGCCGCGACCGAGGGACTGACCGACGTCCAGGAAGAGATCCTGAAGACGGTACGGGCCTTCGTCGACAACGAGATCCTGCCGGTCGCGACCGAGCTGGAGCACAAGGACGAGTACCCAACCGACATCGTCGACGGGCTCAAGGAGCTCGGCATCTTCGGACTCACGATCCCGGAGGAGTACGGCGGCCTCGGCGAGTCGCTGCTGACGTACGCGCTGACCGTCGAGGAGATCTCCCGCGGCTGGATGAGCGTCTCCGGCGTCATCAACACGCACTTCATCGTGGCGCACATGCTGATCCACCACGGCACCGACGAGCAGAAGCAGCGCTACCTGCCACGGATGGCGACCGGCGAGGTGCGCGGTGCGTTCAGCATGTCGGAGCCCGGCTGCGGCTCCGATGTGAGTGCGATCAAGACCAAGGCGACCCGGCGCGACGACGGCTCGTACTCCATCGACGGCCAGAAGATGTGGCTCACCAACGGCGCCTCGGCCAACCTGGTCGCGACGCTGGTCAAGACCGACGAGGGCGCCGACTCGGTCTACCGGAACATGACGACGTTCCTGGTCGAGAAGGAGACCGGCTTCGGCGAGACAGCGCCCGGCCTGACCGTCCCCGGCAAGATCGAGAAGATGGGCTACAAGGGGGTCGACACCACCGAGCTGATCTTCGAGGGCCATGAGATCGGTGCCGAGCAGGTGCTCGGCGGCGAGCCGGGTCGTGGCTTCTACCAGATGATGGACGGCGTCGAGGTCGGCCGGGTCAACGTGGCCGCTCGCGGCTGTGGCGTCGCGCGACGGGCCTTCGAGCTCGGCATCGAGTACGCACAGCAGCGTGAGACCTTCGGCAAGAAGATCGCCGAGCATCAGGCGGTGCTGTTCCGGCTCGCCGACATGGCCACCAAGGTCGAGGCCGCGCACCAGATGATGGTGATGGCCGCCCGCAAGAAGGACTCCGGCGAGCGCAACGACCTCGAGGCAGGCATGGCGAAGTACCTCGCGTCGGAGTACTGCGCCGAGGTGGTCGAGGCGTCGTTCCGCATCCACGGCGGCTACGGCTTCTCGAAGGAGTACGAGATCGAGCGGCTCTATCGCGAGGCGCCGATGCTGCTGATCGGCGAAGGTACGGCCGACATCCAGCGCATGATCATCGGCCGGCGGCTGCTCGAGGAGTACAAACTGCGCTGAGCGCGGCCGTCCTGGGTGATCATGGGGGAGTGACGAGCACCGGCAACGGCTCGTCCGGTCCGCCGGAGGTCGTCCAGATGGGACCGCCCGGTCCGTCGAGGCGTCGGCGGTGGGCGTTGATCGTCGTCGGCGTGTTGCTGGTCGGCTCGGGCATCGGCTCGGCGGTTACGCACGACGGATCCGGGGACTCCGAACCGACGGCGAAGCCGACCCGAACGGCACCGACTTCCGGCGAGCCGGACCGGTTCTCGTTCGCGATTCCGGTGGGTCCGCACCTGTTGGGGGTGACCGACGACTGGGAGCTGATCGGCCGCGGCCCAGGGCAGCTGGTGCGGATCGAGCTGGCGGCCGGTCGCCTGACGAGGACGTCGGTTCCGAGCATCGAGAGCAGTGGACCGGTGTCGCTCATCGTGGAGCCGGATCGGGTGGTCGTGCGCCCGCTCGACTACGTTCCGGGCTACCAGGTCGTCGACGGGGACTTCTCCAGCGCACTGCCGCCCGCCCTGCGGCATGGCGGCCTCGCGCTGCCCGGACCGCGAGCCGGCACCGTGTGGGCCTTGCGGTCGCCCGGGTCGGCCATGCGGCTGGTCCAGATCGACGGTGGCCTGACCGGCACGACGGTACGGCTGCCGGCCGACTCATGGGCGACGTCGGACGGCGCCGGGTACATCCTGGCGAGCACGCCGAACGCGGTGTGGTGGGCTCGGCCGCACCGCCTGACCCGGATCAGTGCGGGGTCGCTGCAGGCCGTCGGACCGACCGGCTGGATGGTGCGCGAGTGCCGGCTCGGTCGCTGCCAGAGCGTGGCGATCGACCGGCGCAGTGGGGAGCGTAGTTCGCTGCCGGGACCGGCGTTGCCGGCCGGAGTGCCGGTCGGTGTCATCGCTCCGGACGGCTCGACCGCCGCGTTGTTCCATCTCGCATTCTCCGACACCGCGTCGCTCACGCTGCTCGATCTGCACAGTGGCGACCGTCGGGAGGTGGACGTGCCGGTGTCCGCCACGTCGTTCGACAGCACGGTGGCCTGGTCGCCCGACAGCCGCTGGCTGTTCGTCTCCGACGCCCACCGTGGGCTGGTCGTCGTCGACGCGGAGAACGGTGACATCAGCGACCTCGGGGTCTCGCTGCCCCCGATCGATCAGCTCGCCGTGCGTACCCAGTGAGCGGACGTGCGCCGGGTCTGCTGCCTACTCCCAGGACCAGCTGTTCAGGATCATCTCGAACTCGGAGCGGGCCTCGTCCTCGGTCTCGGCGTTCGTGCTGAGTGCCACCGAGTAGGCATTGCCGTCATGCACGGTGAGGTAGGCGATCTGGACGATGTCGATGCCGTTCTCGTTGGACCGCCGGATCTCGGTGCCGATCGCGGTCTCGTTGGCAATCGTGGTGTCGTCGATCGGCTTCGGCGTCGAGTTGGTGACGGCCCCCATGTTGGCCTCCCACCCCTGGCGTAGCTCCTCGGGATCGCTCGTGCCCTGGGCGGATCCGACCTCGACGATGATGTTCGCCGGCGCGCCGTTGAACCGCTCGCCCCACGCGGACACTGTGTCGATCGCCCCGGGCGGGTTGCCGGCGAGCGCCTCGTCGGTCACCTCGCTCCAGCCGTTCGGCAGGGTGTAGGAGTAGCCGTTGCCCGCGAGCGTGCCGGCGACGTCACTGCTGTCGTCGCCGCTGCCGCTGAACAGCAGGGCCGCGCCGGTCGCTCCGCCCGCCAGCACCAGCACGACGATCAGGATGGCGGCGATCACCGGTGCGCTGGACTTGCGCTTCGGCGGCGGACCGTACGGCGGCTGCCCACCAGGAGGAGGGCCGTACGGCGGCTGCGGTCCGGATGTGCCTCCGGGCGGCGGGCCGTATGGCGGCTGCCCGCCTGGCGGGGGACCGTACGGCGGTTGACCGGGCGGCTGGCCGTACGACGGGGGCTGCTGGCTGCTCAAGACGACCTCATTCCGCTACGACCACGACCAACTGTCCAGAAGCTGCTGGAACTGCGCGCTCGCCTCGTCCTCGACCTCGGCATGCGAGCTCAAGGCGATGGAGTAGACCTTGTTGTCCTTGATCGTGAGGTAGGCGATCTGGACCACGTCGGTGCCTTGCTGGTTGGTCTCGACACGGACTCCGACCGCGTCTTCGCCGTCGATGGTGGTGCCGTCGATCGGCTCCGGAGTGGCTCCGACCGCGTCGCCGATGTTCTGCTCCCAGGCCGGGCGGATCTCCTCGAGATCGGTGGTTCCCTGTGCGGGCTGCACCTCGACGAGGACGTTGGTACGGAAGCCGTTGTCGTCCTCCTCGCTGCGTACGACGGAGTCCACGCCCTGTGCTCCTCCGGCGGCGCTGGTCGCGTCGTCCCAGCCCTCGGGGATCGCGTAGGAGTAGCCGTCGCCGTTGATCGTCTGGGTGCCGCCGCTCGCGCTGTCGTCGCCGCCGCCAAGCAGCAGGGCGGCGCCCACGACTCCACCGGCGATTGCCAGCACGACGATGACGATCGCGGCGATCAGCGTCGTCGACGAGGACTTGCGCTTTTGTGGCGGGGGACCGTAGCCCGGTGGAGGCGGCCCGTAACCCGGGGGCGGCGGTCCGTAGCCGGGCGGTGGCTGCCCCGGCGGCTGCTGGCCCGGGGGCTGCTGGCCATAGGGCGACTGCTGCCCGTACGGAGGCTGATCTCCGGGCGTTGGCGGCTGCGTGGTCAAGGTGCCTCCCCGAGTGGCATCGGTCTTGACGCGAGCCTAACGGTCGCTGGGGCCCGACCCTCAGGCGCATTTCATCCCGGAGTGGGACGATGGAAGCAGCGCGTCCGAAGGGAGCCGGCCATGCCGATGAAACTTCCCGTGCCGCCGTCTGGCACGACGGTGGGCACCTACGAAACGTACGAACAGGCTCAGCGGGCCGTCGACTTCTTGTCGGACGAGGGATTCCCCGTCCAGCACGTGACCATCGTGGGCAACGGGCTGCGGATGGTCGAGCGGGTCACCGGCAGATTCGACCGCAACCGGGCGGCCCAGACCGGTGCCATGGGCGGCGCCTGGTGGGGGTTCTTCCTCGGCGTCATCCTGAGCATCTTCGCCTCGCCCGATGTCGCCTGGTTGCTGATCGTGCTCGCGACGGCGATCGCCGGCGCGGTCTTCGGCGCTGTCACAGGGATCCTCGCCTACCGGATGACCGGCGGGAAACGGGACTTCACCTCGACCAGCAGTGTGGTGGCGACGACCTACGACGTGCTCTGCGCCCACCAACACGCCGAGCAGGCCCAGAACCTGCTGGCCAAGCTCGCTTGGCGCAGTTGACGTGGTCGACCCGCGGGTCGGTCACTTCCGGATGCAGGCCGCGGCCTGCCTCGAGCTGGGTTCGCCGCTCTACGCGGCACTGATCGACCGGCTCGCCGACGATCTCGAGTCGGGCGGTCCAACCCGTGCCGTGCTCCGCGGTCACGAGTCCGACACCGGGCCGTCCGCGCTGGCGCTTCGCCTGATGGGCGCGGTGCACCGACTGGTGCTCGACGGCGAGGCGCCGGCCCTCGCGGCGTACTACCCGAGTGTCGGTGGCGTCGCCGACGGCGATGCCGCCTGGCCGGTCCTGCGTGACCTGCTGGCCGCCCAGCGGAAGCGACTCGTCCCCCTGCTCGACCAGCCTCCGCAGACCAACGAGGTCGGCCGTTCGTCCGCGTTGCTCGGTGGGCTGCTGTACCTGGCGCAGGAGTACGGTCTGCCGATCCGGCTGATCGAGATCGGCTGCAGCGGTGGACTCAACCTGCGGCCCGATCTCTACCGCTACGTCGGCACCGACACGGCCTGGGGACCGAGCGACAGTCCGGTGGTCCTCGACGCCTGGCGCGGACCGTCGCCGCCGATCGACGCCGAGCTCACCATCGTCGAACGGCAGGGCAGCGACCTGGCGCCGATCGATCCGACGACCCACGAGGGACGACTGCGGCTGCTGTCGTACGTCTGGCCGGACATGGTGCTCCGGGTCAGTCGGCTGCGTGGTGCGTTCGAGGTCGCCGATCGGGTCGCCGTCACGCTGCGTCGCGAGGACGCGCTGTCGACCGTGCGCCGGCTGGAGCTGGTCGACGGATTCGTGACGGTGCTGTGGCACTCGGTGATGTGGCAGTACGTGCCGCGGGCCGACCGGCGCGCGATCGACGAGCGGCTCGACGCGCTGGGCGCCGACGCCACCGAGCAGTCGGCGCTGGCCCGGCTCACCCTCGAGCCGCGGCGGCGTACTCCCGACGCCGAGCACGAGTTCCTCGTCATGCTCCAGACCTGGCCCGGGACCCGACGGATCCTGGCGAGCGCCTCGCCTCACGGCACCCCGACGACCTGGGAATGAGTCGGTAGGGTGCCGAACATGCAGTTCGGGCGCACGTACGAGGAGTTCGAGGTCGGCGCGATCTACCGGCACTGGCCGGGCAAGACCGTCACGGAGTACGACGACCACCTGTTCTGCCTGCTCACGATGAATCACCATCCGCTGCATCTCGACGCGCACTACGCGGAGGAGACGACGCAGTTCGGCCGCAATGTCGTCGTGGGTAACTACATCTACTCGCTGCTGCTCGGCATGAGCGTCCCGGACGTGTCGGGCAAGGCGATCGCGAATCTCGAGGTCGAGTCGCTGCGCCATGTCGCGCCGACCTTCCACGGCGACACGATCTACGGCGAGACCACAGTGCTCGACAAGCGGGAGAGCAAGTCCAAGGACGACCGGGGCATCGTCCACGTCGAGACCAAGGGCCACAACCAGGACGGCACGCTGGTCTGCGTCTTCCGGCGCAAGGTGATGGTGCCCAAGCAGAGTTATCTGGACGCCCGCGGCGGAGAGCAGCCGGGACGACCGACACCGGTCGACGGGGAGTGAGCGATGGCAGCAGACGAGACCGACGGCGTGACGATGTGGCTGGCCCGGCACGGCCAGACCGAGTGGAGTCAAAACGGTCGCCACACCGGCACGACCGACCTGCCGCTGCTGCCCGAGGGCGAGGCGGCCGCCGAGGAGCTCGCCGAGCGACTGGACGGTCAGCAGTTCGACCTCGTCCTGACCAGTCCGATGCGGCGGGCCCGGCACACGGCCGAGCTGGCCGGCTTCGGTCATGCCCAGGTTGATCCGGACCTGGTCGAGTGGAACTACGGCGCCTACGAGGGGCGTACGACCGCGCAGATCCGCGAGAGTGATCCGGACTGGACCGTGTGGAACCACGGCGTACCCGACGGCGAGACCGCCGACGACGTCGCGCGCCGGGTCGACCGGGTCATCGCGAAGGCCCGGGAGTCCGGCGGCGCGACCCTGGTGTTCGGCCACGGACACGCGTTGCGAGCCCTGACCGCGCGCTGGCTGGAGCAGCCGGTCGCCGACGGGCGGCTCTACAAGCTCGACACTGCGACTGTGTCGACCCTCGGATACGAGCGCGAGACGCCGGTCATCCTGCGCTGGAACGCCTGAGAGTTTCCGGCCTCAGTCCAGCTCGCCCCACTCGTGCAGGGTTTCGCGCAGCAGTGGCGACAGCGGCAGCCCATCGAGTTCGCGGTCGGAGACGAATCGGGCGTCGCCGGCGTCGTCACCAGCCCGCAGCGTGCCGCCGACCGGGCGACAGACGTAGTCGTCGATGACATACGTGTCGCCGCCCGGCGCAGTCCGTTCGACCTGGCCCACATGGCGAACGACCGAGACGACCAGCCCGGTCTCCTCGGCGACCTCGCGTACGCAGGCGGCCTCGGCGGACTCGCCAGGCTCGATCCGGCCGCCGGGCAGCGACCAGGTCCCGGCCGACGGCGGATGCGCGCGCAGGATGAGCAGCAGCCGTCCCTCGTCGTCTCGCACCAGCGCGCCGGCGCACGGGATCCGGTCGGTCATGGCGCCCGGTTTACCACGAACTCGTGGTGAGTACGCACTCCGCACGGCGCCGATGCCATGCGATGTGACGACGCGCCATGCAAGGCCCCCCCGAGCGTCAGGGCAGGCGAGTCTCGACCAGTCGCGCCGTCCGCGTCGCGACCGAGCAGGCGAGCCTGGCGCCGGAGCCGGAGTTGACCACGACGTCGACCCGCGAGGTCCCGGTCACTCCGATCGCGACCTGGCAGGAGTGCAGCGGGCCGATCGTTGGTCCGTGCGACCGGATCGCGTCATGCGACCCGAGGCGCAGCGAGCGGCCCTTGTCGGGGAGGGCGGCGAGTCCGATGCTGTCCTGCATCCAGACCCGGACGGTGTCACCGGGCGTCTCGAGGTCCCAGGTGCAGGTCCGGGGGACCAGCGAGTCCTTCTCGCCCTCGCCGAGCCCGAGCCTGGCCGCGTCGCGATCGGCGACCAGATGGCACGGGTTGAGTCCTCGGGTGCCGGACGGCTCCGGCCGGACGGAGACCGACTCCGATGAGGCCGACGCCGCTCCCTCGTCGCCGTCGGCCAGGACGACCGCCGTTGCGGCACCACCGACGAGCAGCAGCCCGAGGACCGCCACCAGGACGGTCAGCAGCGCCTTGTTCGGCTGGTGACTGCTCATGGCGCTCCGAGATCGACGGGTGATGCCGAGAGACTCCCCGACCCGGCCTCAGATCAGCTTCGTATCGACTTCATCCCGCTGGCGCCCGCGCGAGTCACGCCTGGGACGACAGCCAGCGCTGCAGTGTAGCTGCGAGCCGCACCGGCTGGTCGAACTGGATCAGATGTCCCGCGTCCTCGACGATCTCGAGGCTGGCCCCCGGGATCGTCTCGGCCAGCCGATGGGCGCGGTCGACCGGGATCCAGGTGTCGTCGCGGCCCCATACGACGAGGGTCGGCACCGTCAGCGTCGGGTAGCGCGGCTCGATCTCGTCGGTGTACGCCTCGTCGGCCTGACTGATCTGGCGATAGAACGCCGCCTGTCCCACGTCATCGAGCCACGGTCCGGCCAGCAGGTCGGACTGCTCGCGGGTCAGCCCGACATGGCTCGCCCCTTCGATGTACGCCCGGAGCGCCCCCGCGTGGATCGCCGGTGGCAGCGCTGTGAACACGTCGGCGTTGTCACGTACGAGCCGGAAGAAGTCCGATCCCCACGGCGCCAGTGCGACCACGTCGACGAGCGCGAGTGAGCGATAGGTCGCCCCGTGCAGCAGGTGTGCTCGGAGCGACACCGCGCCGCCGTAGTCGTGGGCGATCACGTGCGGAGCGTTGAGCTCCCAATGCTTGAGGAGATCCGCGAGTAGCTCGCCCTGGACGTCCAGCGACACCGCGTCGTCCGGCTCCATCGACGACTCGCCATAGCCGGGCATGTCCCACAGGTAGGTCGTGTACTCCGAGCGAAGCGCCGCCGCGTACGGCGCCCACAGCCGCGACGACCACGGCGTGCCGTGGCAGAACACCACCGCGGGACCCGACCCCGCGCGGCCCCATCGCACTCGCTGGCCGCGCCACTCGAACGTCTCGGTGAGCTCCATGCCGCCAGCGTGGCAGAGCCCACCGCTCGTGCTCGGCCTTGACACCCATCCGGCGCATCGTCCGAGACTGGACCCAACCCGCTCCGACCGCCATCACGTCTCATCTGCGTAAGCGACGATTCGCTGACCTGGCCGGCCAATCGGGGGATGGCCGGCACAGCACGAGAGGCTGGCCCATGCCACGTGACATCGCTGAGTTCAGCGAGTACGTCACACTGCGCTGGCCGGCGATGCTGCGGACGGCGCGCCTGCTCACCGGGGATCACAGTCTTGCCGAGGACCTGGTCCAGACCGCACTCGAGAAGTGTTTCGCCGCCTGGCCACGGTTGCGTGCATACGAGGCGGCCGACGCCTATGTACGCCGGACGATCGTCAACACCTATCTGTCCTGGCGGCGGAAGAAGGCCTGGAGCGAGGTGCCGCAAGACCGGTTCGACGACGACTCGACCGTGGATGCCACCGACGTCGTGCCGCAGCGGTCGGTGCTGATGGATGCCCTTGCCGAGCTACCCGCTCGGCAGCGGGCCGCGATCGTGCTTCGGTTCTACGAGGACCTCAGCGTTCAGCAGACCGCCGAGCTGCTCGGCTGTTCGACCGGCACCGTCAAGAGCCAGACCTCCGATGCCTTGGCCAACCTGCGCAATCTGCTCGGCGACGATCTCGACGAGGCGGCCGAGCCCGAGACCGATGGGAGGAGCCGCCGATGAGCACGAGCCTCAAGCGTCTCCTCGAGGCGGAAGCAGCCCGGACCGAGATTCCACCGGCGCCAGTGGCTGCCGTCGTCGCTGGTGGTCAGTCTCGGGCGCGACGTCGGCGGATCCTCACCGTTGCAGTCGCCGCCGCAGCCGCCGTCCTGGCCATCGCGATCCCGATCGGTCTGAGTCGAGGCGGCTCCGACGACAAGCCGATCAAGCGCCCGGAGATCGGCTGGACCCAGCTGGACGGTCCGTGGACGGATCGGCGGAGCATCCATTTCGGTGACGCCACCGCGCCGCGTCCACCGGGCTGGAACGTCGAGGTGCTGACGTCGACCAGGGACAGCGCGCTGTACACGTGGTCGGACACCAACGGGAAGAACTACCGCGTGTACGAGCTGCGCCACGATGGGTCGGTCAGCCAGATCGGCAGTGGCGTTGGCGGCGTGCCGCTCGCGGATCCGACTGGGAGCCTCGTCGCCTGGCAGGACAAGGCCGCCGGTGAGGTCGTTGTGTACGACACGAGTCGACACGCGGAGATCGGTCGGCAGCCCGTCGGTCCCAGTGGCGTGCTGGTGAACGCAGTGCACGGCGACACGGTCGTTTATACCGACCAGCAGACCTACATCTGGCGTCCCGAGCGAGGCGCTCCGAAGCCGCTCAATCTCACGCTCCCGAAATGGAGCTTCGTCTCCGGCGTCGACGGCCGGCTGCGAGTGGTCAGCAGCCTCACCGGACGCGGTGAGTCGTACGTCCTCGATGAATCGGGCCGCAAGGTACTCACCCTTCCGGATGCGACGTTGGCCGTCTTCGATCCGAGTGGGCGTTATCTGGCGCTCGCCAGGCTCAACCCGAAGTATCCGGTCGTCATGGATTGGGCCATCCGTGCCATCGGCGAATCAAAGGACACCGAACTGGCCGGCTACACCGGCGAGATCGTCCAGACGTCGTGGGATCCGTCCGGGTCGCTGGTCGTCCGCACGGTGAAGCAGATCGACGCCAGCATGCTCCGGCCGAAGGACGAGATCACCTTCTATCGATGTGATCCGGCCATGGGCGACTGTGTGCTCATCGAAGGGAGCACCACCACGGCGGCTGCCGCGCCGGAGCCGGCGAACCTGCAGAACTCTCTGTTGCTCGATGCGCCTGGCCCCTGACCTCGTAGCACATAGCGTCGGGTTGCGCGGTATGCCAGGCTTCCCATGAGGGATAGGTGCACTGTGGTCTCTGCGATGCGTCCACGCGCGAGTCATCTGGGTCCGGAGCGCCGGCGGCCGTTGGTGCTCGACGCGGCCCTGACGGTCTTCGTCGAGAACGGCTACTTCGGCAGCACCATGGCGGCCATAGCCGATGCGGCCGGCGTAACCAAGCCCGTCGTTTACGAGTGCTATCCCAACAAGGAGGGCGTCTACGCCGCACTCCTCGATCGTGAGGAGCAGCGACTGCTCACGGCGGTCCAGGCCGCCTTGCCGGAGCGGATGGACGTCGGAGACCTGCAGAGCATGCTCGCCGGTGGCATGGCCGCGTTGTTCACCGCGGCGACGTCGGCGCCGAACTCGTGGCGGGTCGTCTATGACACCCAACACGGACACCCGCCTGCAGTCGCCGATCGGGTGCACCAGGCCCGGCAGTCTGTCCTCGGTGCACTCGGCGGGCTCGTCACCTCCTACCTCGCCGAGCGGAGCGTCGAGGAGTCGGACAAGATCGCTCCCGTACTCGCGGAAGTGATCGCCTCGGCAGCCGAAGCCGGCGTACGCATTCTGTTGTCCGGTACGGGCGGATGGCGCCCGGTCGATCTGGCCACCTGGCTGAGTGCGCTGCTCGTCGAGGGAGCCGACCAGCGTTTCGGACCGGTCGGTACTTGACCCGGCCTATCCGGCAGGGCACGGTCATGGGCATGGACCGGGCCAAACGGTGCCCGCGTTGCGGGACGCCGGTGCGGTGCGACGAGTACGGACACTGGTGGTGCTCTGCCGACGGGATGGTCGCGCCCCTGGGTGCGTACGAGGAGCCGTCCGTCCACGTGTTGCTCAAGCACATCACCGACGCGCAGATGCCGACCTGGCTGCCGTGGCCGATGCCGGCGAACTGGTCGGTGTCCGGAGTCGGACGCGCCGGTGACGCGCCGGAGCAGGCCACCGTGCTCGCCTGCAGCGGACCCGATCCGATCGCCGGCGACGCCGATCTGGTGATGGTCTGCGAGGAGCCCGGCGTCGGTCTCGGCGCCTTCTACGCCGGTGCCGCCGGTCTCGACGTCGGCCGCCAGATCAGCGGCTTCCCGACCGCCACCCGGATCATGGTCGGCCAGCATGCAGCGCCACTGTGGTGGGTGGGTGAGCGCGACGATCGTGACGTGCTCGTCGGCGAGGCGTCCGGCCGATGGCTGTGGATCATCGCGTGGCCGGCGACGGCCGGCGCCATGATTCGCGACGGCACGACCTTTGTCGACCTCCGTACTCTGCTCGGCCAGCTCGACGTGATCCCGCTCAGCGGACTGTCACGACGGCTCTTCGAGTCGGACGCGTAACCAATCCGCCGTCGCCTCGTCAATTCGATTGAGGATCGTCATGCGGGCGGCAGCTCACATGACGACGAGTGGGCCGGGTTGGCGCCGCTCTCGGGACGGCGCCAATCCCTCAATACCCAAGATGTGGGGTTTGCGGTCGCTACGCTGACGCGGTGCTGATCGACCTGCACACCCACTCGTACTGCTCCGACGGGACGGACTCGCCCGCCGAGCTGATTCGCCGAGCCCAGGCCGCGTCGCTCGATGTGCTGGCCTTGACCGACCACGACACATCGGATGGATGGCACGAAGCCGGTCAGGCTGCCACGGGTACCGACCTACGCCTGATACCGGGCATGGAGCTCTCGTGCCGGCACGGCCGGGCCGGTGTGCACCTGCTCGCCTATCTCCTCGACCCCGGCTATCCACCGCTCGCCGCCGAGCTCGACGCGATCCGCGACAGCCGCGCCAACCGGCTGCCCGCCATGCTCGCCGGACTGCGCGACGTCGGCATCGACATCACCGTGGCCGACGTCGCCAGGGTCTCGACCGCGGCCTCGTCGATGGGTCGGCCCCACATCGCGGACGCGCTCGTCGGGCTCGGTGTCGTACGCGATCGGGACGAGGCGTTCGACCGCTATCTGGGTTGGGGGCGGCCCGGCTGGGTGCCACGCTACGGCGCTGATCTGACCGAGATGATCGGCCACGTACGGCAGGCTGGCGGCGTCAGCGTGATCGCCCATCCCTGGGGCCGGGGCAGCCAGCGGACCCTGACGGCCGACGTCTTCGCCGATCTCGCAGTGGCCGGGCTCACCGGCATCGAGGTGAACCACCTCGACCACGACGCCACCCAGCGCGAGCAGCTCCGGTCGATCGCCTCCGACATCGGTCTGGTCGTCACCGGTGGCAGTGACTATCACGGCACCGGCAAGATCGACCACCCGCTCGCTTGCGAGACCACCGACCCGGAGCAGCTCGAACGGTTGTTGGCGGCCGTACCGTGAGCGACGTTGTCAACGGCACCCTGCTCGCCGAGGTCTTTGTCACCCTCTTCGTGATCATGGACCCACCGGGCACGATCCCGCTCTTCCTGGCCCTCACCAGCCGAGAGACGCCACAACGTCGCAACCGCGCCGCCTGGCAGGCCGTCGTGGTCTCGTTCGCGGTAATCGTGTCGTTCGCCTTGTTCGGCCGGCAGATCCTGGCGTACCTGCACATCTCACTGCCGGCCCTGCAGTGCGCCGGCGGACTGCTGCTGCTCCTGGTCGCACTCGAGCTGCTGACCGGCAGGGAGCAGACCCCCTCGGAGACAGCGGACGTCAACGTCGCGCTGGTGCCCCTCGGCACCCCGCTGCTCGCCGGACCAGGCGCGATCGTCGCCACGATGGTGTTCGTCGAGCGCGTCGACGACTGGGCGACCTTCGCCGCGGTGGCGCTCGGCGTTATCGGCGTCCACATCATGCTCTGGATCTCGATGCGCTACTCGGTCGTGATCCTTCGCGTGATCAGAGAGTCCGGCGTCACGCTGGTCACCCGGATCAGCGGTCTGCTGCTGTCGGCGATCGCGGTTCAGCTGATCGCCGACGCGATCCGAGCCTTCATCGCCGGCGAGGGCTGACCTTCGGCCAGTGCAGGCCCAGATACGGATCGGGCTGCGCCTGCGCCCAGGCGTCGAGCGTGGCGGCCAGGTGTCCTGCCATCCCCTTCTGGCGCAAGCGTGATTTCAGTACGCAGACGATGACGAGACCCTGCTCACTGACGAAGTCCTTGATGTTCTCGGTGACGAGTACCCGATCCTCGCGCGCTGCTACGGCGGCAACCTCGGGATCGGGTCGAGCGTCGACACCCCGATGTCGTACGTGGACCGCGTCGTGACCGCACTCTTTGAGGGGCTGGCAGGTCGCCGGTGGGAACATCTCGTCGATCAGGAACCGCATCTATGAGGCGGCCATCAGCCGGGCCCGTTGCTCCGCTAGCTTCCGAGCCTCCTCGATCGCGATGTCGTTGGCCGCCACTTCGCGCTCGATCTGCTCGCGATGGGCGGCGGCGAAGTCGATGGCCGTTCGAATATGCCGGGGATGGAGGTCGAACTGCTCGGCCAGGGTCGCGATCCGCTTCTCCTCGCCGCCGCGGGTGTGGCGGAGCGCCGAGACGACCTCCCAGACGTCCGGCCCGACGGCGAGAGCGGCTCGGCGTCCGGTGGGTCCGTCGCGATAGACGATGCCCGGGTGATGAAGGATGTCGAGGCCCTCATCGAGGAGTCGCTCGAGGAGCGCTCGCTCGCTGATGCCCTCGGCCCGCGACTGCGTCTCCAGCCGGGCCTTCAGGGCAGGGTCGAGCCGATAGGACGTCGCTCGAGACGGGGCCATGCGATCCTCCCTGCGGTGACAACGTACCGCAAGTGTAGTACCTAACGGTCGGGGCGTCAGACCGATGGTGCGTCCACGGCTTCGGCGAGGGCGGCGAGTGCGGCTGGGAAGATCTCGGCCGGCGGCGTGACGAGTCCGGCGCCGACCTGTCCGACGCCGGCGACCCGGCCGGCCATGCCGGTGTTGATCTGCGGCAGGATCCCGGTGCGGCACACGAGCGAGACGTCGATGCCGCTGGGCACGCCCCGGAACTCCAGGGCCGGTATGGACCAGCGCGGACTCTCGGCCAGCGTGATCTCGTACATCCGCCGCGAGGTCGCCAGCGCATCGGGGACCGTGCCGCCGACGAACCGTACGATCGCCGGCGCCGCTGCCATCGAGAAGCCGCCGAGGCCGGCCGTCTCGGTGATCGCCGAGTCACCGATGTCCGGGTTGGCGTCGTCCGGCCCGTAGTCGCCGAGGTAGAGACCCTCCGGTGTGTTCGCGGGTCCGGTGTACCAGCGGTCGCCGGTGCCGGAGACCTGGATGCCGAAGTCGGTCCCGTTGCGCGCCATTGCGACCACCATCGTCGAGCCGGGGATGTCACGCGCCGCATCGAGCGCGAGCTTGCAGGCCGGCATCGCGAGGTTGAGGAAGAAGTGGTCGTTGCCGCCGATGAACCGGATCGCCTCGGCGGCGTCGTCACTCGACCCGGCGGCGACGAGCGCGGGCCCGAGCTCGCGCAGCAGCATGAGGGTGCCGGACCGGTTGCGGTTGTGGGCCTCGTCGCCCATCTGCAGCATCTGGGTGAGGATCGCGGTGATGTCGACCGGCCCAGCGGTGCGTACCGCAGTCTGAAGCAGCGGACCGAGCGTGTTCGCCATCCACCGCAGTCGGTCGATGACGTCGGGGGAGTACGCGCCGTAGCGGAGCACCTTGCCAAGGCCCTCGTTGAGCGAACAGTACGTGCGTCGCAGCGACACCGGATCCTCAAGAACGAACATCCACATCGACGGGGACACGATCCCTGCCATCGGTCCGACGGCGCCATGGTGATGGCACGGCTCCAGACTCAGTTCGGAGCCGCTGGCCAGCATCAGCGCGGCGCGCTCGGGATCGTCGACCAGGCCCTCGAATGCGCACGCGCCCATGAGCGCGCCGCGCATCGGGCCGGAGGCGCGATCCCACGTGATCGGCGGCCCGGCATGCAGGAAGTCGCCTGGGCCGAGCCCGAGTGCCTCGCGAGCCGGCACCACGTCGACCAGGTGCGCCCGGACGTCGAGCATCCGGCGAACCGCCTCGGCGTTGGCGTCGGGGCGGCGTGGGTCGCCCGCGACGGTCGCGAGATCGGCCTCGGTGCCGGGCATCGGCGGCTGCCAGTCGACTCGGTCCACCGGAGCCGCCTGGGTCTCGATCGCGTCGGCGAGCAGATCGACTCCGGCGGCGACGACGGACGGGTCACGCTGCATCGACTCGGTCATCGGACACCTCCGGGCGCTTGCTGGCCTGGCTTGCTTCGCCGGCTTCGGTTTTGCGCACCTGTTGTTGGTGCGAGGGACCGTCCACCCACAACTACTGCGCAAATCCGAGTCATGACGGCCCTTCTTCGCCGACCAGTGCCACGGCCCGCCGGGTGGCTCCGGCGTTGGACGCGCACACCTCGGCCCCTGCTGCGGCGAGGGCAGTCGCCTGGGCCTCGAGACCCTGTGGATCGCCGGCCGTGCCGACCAGCGCCACGACGACCGGGATTCCACCCTCGACGGCGGACTGGATCGCCGGCCCGAGATCGGCCGCCGGATCCGGATGGGCGCCATGACCGAGCACCACGTCGAGCAGCAGCACCGCCGTGTCGGGATCGGACGCGAACCGCTCGAGGTGCTCCAGCCGCAACGTCGAGTCGATCATCGGATGGGCTCGCCCGGAGGTCATCGTGTCGTCGCCGAAGTCGATCATCAGATGCGCCGGAGCCGTCAGCGACGCGTCGAGACCGAGGTCCGGCTCCAACGGGATGTTGCTGCGCACCGGCCCGAGTATCTCGGAAGCGATCACCATCGCCTCGTCGCACAGTGTCCCGCCGCCGAACAGTCCGCGCAGGTAGCCACTGCGGGAGCTGGCCGCGCGCTCCCCCCACGTCGGCCAGGTCGGTCCCGGTCGGTCCAGCGCGGCCAGCACCCGCTCGGTCCCGGCCGTGAGATCCGGCTCGCCTCGGCCCAGTAGGAGGAACTCCACCGGCGTCGACAGTTCGCTCGCGAACCCGGCCAGCTCGGCGGCGACGGCCCGTGCCGGCGGCTTCGAGACCACGGCGATCAGGGCCGTCGCCGGGTCCGCGTCGAGTCGGCGCAGCGCACGCCGAGTCGACATTCCGCCGACCGGCTCCGACAGGTCTCGGCCCCCGACTCCCAGCGCAGCGGTGATCCCGACTCCGGCCGCGTCGAGCAGGCTCAGGACCTGTTGGCAGCCGGTGCCGGAGGCGCTCACCACACCGACCGGCCCCGGCCGTACCGCATTGGCGAAGCCCAGTCCGAGTCCGTCCACGACCGCAGTGCCGCAGTCCGGCCCCATCACCAGCACGCCGCGCTCGGCGGCCGCCGTCTTGAGTCGGACCTCCTGGTCCAGCGGCACGTTGTCGCTGAAGACCATGACGTCCCGTCCGGCCGCCACGGCATCCATCGCTTCGACGAAGGCATGCGGACCGGGCACCGAAATGAGTGCCAATGTCGCGTCGGAGTTGCGCAGGGCCGAGGCGGTCGTCCGCGGCGGCGCGAGGTCGACCGGCCCCGCGGCAGGAGTACGCCGCGCGTCCGCCAGTGCCTGGTCGACCGCCGCCCGTGCCGTGTCGAGATCGCCGTCGGTAGCAAGGCGGATCGCCACGACCATGTCGTTGGGTCCGGCGTTCGGAGTCGCGAAGCCCATGTCGGTCAGCAGTTCCAGGTTGAGCGGCGTACCCATCGCGACCATCGCCGCCTCGACACCGGGCTCGGCTCCGACCGAGCGGCTGACCTGGAGCAGTGTCACCGAGTCGGCGTAGGCACCGGCTCGTACCTCGACGTGGTTCATCAGGCGTCCTCCAACGCGAGCGAGATACCGAGTGCAAGCGCGGCGCCCGACGTGTGGCCGATGCGTACCAGCCGCTCCCGCGCCTGGTCGACGCCGGTGCCGGATCGCAGCGACAACAACAGGTCCCGGGAGACCGGGATCGCCTCGCCCACCGCGGCCCGGCGCAGCAGGGTGGCCGACAGCAGGGTGGTCCGGTTCGCCGCCTCCGCCAGCACGACGTCGACGATCGGCGTCAGCGGCCGCTCGGTCGCATACCGGGCCACCAGCCAGCCGGCGAGGACATCGTCGCCGGACGGCGTGAGACCGTCGCCCCGGCCGAGGAGGGCCGGCACTGCTGCGGCATCCGACTCAGCCAGCGCCCGCAGCGCCGACGCCGGGAGATCGAGCTGCACCTCGGCCGACCAAGACGGCAGCTTCCCGAGCCGGGGTACGACCGGATCGACCAGCCGCGTCACGCTGACGACGTACTCACCAAGCCGCACTTCGCCGTCCCCGACCTCGACGGGTCCGCTGATCTCGGACAGCCGGGGCAGCGTGGTCCGCAGTCCGATCGGCAGTGGCACGGCATCGCGGGCCAGCACGCCGATGCACTCGCCGTCGACGTCCACGTAGACCGCATGCGGGCCGCTCGCGACGACGTCGACCCGCCGTCGCGGGCCGGCGATGCGGCCGGCCACCCACGGTGACCCGGCCGCGGGCATCGGCGTCGCGCTCACGCTGCCACCCCGTATCGCCTGCGCCGGCTCAGTCCTGGTCGAGCGTCGCCCGCCCGGCCTCGAGTCGCGCCACCGGCACCCGGAACGGCGAGCACGACACGTAATCCAGCCCGACCCGGTGGAAGAAGTGCACCGACTCGGGGTCGCCTCCGTGCTCGCCGCAGACGCCGATCTTCAGGCCGGGCTTGGCCTTGCGTCCCTCGGCCGTCGCGATCTCGACCAGCCGGCCGATGCCGAACGCGTCGAGGGTCTCGAACGGCGACACCGTGAAGACGCCCTTCTCCAGGTAGGCCGCGAAGAACTCCGCCTCGACGTCGTCGCGGGAGAATCCCCAGGTCGTCTGGGTCAGGTCGTTGGTGCCGAACGAGAAGAAGTCGGCCGTCTCGGCAATCCGGCCGGACGTCAGCGCGGCCCGGGGGAGCTCGATCATCGTGCCGATCGAGAACGCCAGGTCCTGACCGGTGTCGTCGGCGGCCTCGGCGACGACGGCCTCGAGCTCGTCACGGACCAGGTGCAGCTCCATCCACGACCCGACCAGCGGCACCATGATCTCGACTCGGGGGTCGCCGCCAGCCTCTCGGCGCGTGGCAACCGCCTCGGCGATGGCGCGTACCTGCAGGGCATAGAGCCCCGGAACGACCAGGCCGAGCCGTACGCCTCGCAGACCGAGCATCGGGTTGGCCTCGTGCAGCCGCTGGACGGCCGCGAGGAGTCGTTCGTCGTCCGCTGACGGCTTGCCGCGTTCCTTCGCGACAGCCACTCGCACGGCGACCTCGGTGATGTCGGGCAGGAACTCGTGCAGTGGCGGGTCGAGCAGCCGGATCGTGACCGGCAGCCCATCCATCGCCTCGAGCAGCTCGATGAAGTCTTGGCGTTGCAGCGGTCGCAGTGCGTCGAAGGCAGCTGCGCGTTCGGCCTCGCCGTCGGCCAGGATCACGCGCTCGATGAGAGGCCGCCGCTCGCCGAGGAACATGTGCTCGGTGCGGCACAGCCCAATGCCTTCGGCGCCGAGGTTTCGGGCGCGGGCGGCGTCCTCGGCGACGTCGGCGTTGGTACGTACGCGGAGCCGTCGGATGTCGTCGGCATGGCTAAGTAGCCGATCCACCGACGTCACGAGCTCGCTGGTCTCACTGTCGGCGTCAGCGAGCGCGGCGTCGAGCCCCTCGTCGAGGTAGCGCGCGACCGGGGACGGCACCACGGGCACGTCGCCGAGGAACACCTCGCCGGTCGAGCCGTCGATCGCGACCACATCGCCCTCGACGAAACCGTTGTCGCCGACCCGGGCCGTACGGGCCTCCTCGTCGATGGTCAGCTCCTCGGCACCGACGACGCAGGTCTTGCCCATGCCGCGGGCAACGACCGCCGCGTGCGAGGTCTTGCCGCCCCGGCTGGTCAGGATGCCCTCGGAGGCGATCATGCCGCCCAGGTCGTCCGGGTCGGTCTCCCGGCGGACCAGGACGACGTGCTTGCCCTCGGCCGCCCACGCCTGCGCGGTGTCGGAGTCGAAGACCGCCTGTCCGGTGGCGGCGCCGGGTGAGGCCGCCATCGCCGTGGTCAGCAGCTTCTTCTCGGCCTTGGCATCGAAATGCGGAAACATCAGCTGGGCCAGCTGCTTGCCGTTGACCCGCTCCAAGGCCTCGTCGATCGTGATCAGCTGCTCGTCAACCAGTTGGACCGCGATCCGGAAGGCGGCGGCCGCCGTGCGCTTGCCGACCCGGGTCTGCAGCATCCAGAGCTTGCCGCGCTCGACGGTGAACTCGATGTCACACAGGTCGCGGTAGTGCGTCTCGAGCAGGCGCATGCTGCGTCGCAGTTCGCGGTACGACGTCGGATCCAGCTCGGCGAGGTCTTCGAGGCTGAGCGTGTTGCGAATGCCGGCGACGACGTCTTCCCCCTGGGCGTTCTGCAGGTAGTCGCCGTAGACGCCGGTGCGTCCGGTCGCCGGATCCCGGGTGAACGCGACCCCGGTGCCGGAGGTCTCGCCGAGGTTGCCGAACACCATCGTGCAGATGTTGACCGCGGTGCCGAGGTCGTGCGGGATGCGCTCGCGCCGCCGGTAGAGCATGGCGCGCTCGGTGTTCCAGGACTCGAAGACCGCGCGGATAGCGAGGTCGAGCTGCGTACGCGCATGCTGTGGGAACTCGCGGTCGGCGTGCTCCTTGACGATGTCCTTGTACGTGTCGACCAGCCGCTCGAGGTCGGAGGCGTCGAGATCGAGATCGGACTCGACGCCTTTGGCCCGCTTGGCGGTGTCGAACGCCTCGGAGAAGATCCGGCCGTCGATGCCGAGCACGGTGTCGCCGAACATGTGGATCAGCCGGCGATAGGAGTCCCACGCGAAGCGCGCGTCACCGGCGATCTCGGCCAGGCCGTGCACCGACTCGTCGTTGAGCCCGATGTTGAGGACGGTGTCCATCATCCCGGGCATGGAGAACTTGGCGCCGGACCGGACGCTGACCAGCAACGGGTCGCGGGCCTCGCCGAGATCGCGGCCGGCCTCGTCCTCGAGCTCGCGCACCGCCTTGGTGAGCTGGACCCCCAGTCGCGGTGGCTCCCGGCCCTCGCGCAGGTAGAACCGGCAGGCCTCAGTGGTGATGGTGAACCCCGGCGGCACCGGCAGGCCGAGGTTGGTCATCTCGGCGAGATTGGCCCCCTTGCCGCCGAGCAGGTCCTTTTGGTCCTTGTTGCCGGCCGAGAACGGGAAGATGAACTGCGTCGGATCCGTACGACTCATGCGCCCTCCTCGTCGCCGCTCTTGTCTTGAACCATAGTCTCGGTGATATGAGCGAGTCGCGGGATCGAGCACGGGCCAAGGATCGTCAGGTCCGTACTGCGCGCGTGCTGCGAACCTCCCGGGTCACGCCGCGGATGATCCGGGTCGTGCTCGGCGGTGACGGCCTGGCCGACCTGCCCGCCGGCGAGTTCGCGGACGAGTACGTCAAGCTGCTCTTCCCGGACGCCGGGTCCGAGGACCGGCCGGCGATGCGCGCGCTGACGGTCCGGGCCTGGGACGCCGACAGCGGCGAGCTGACCATCGACATCGTGGACCACGGTCCGGACGGACTGGCGAGTCCGTGGGCGATCGGCGCCGAGCCAGGTGACGTGGCACTGCTTCGCGGCCCCGGCGGCGCCTACCGGCCACGGACCGACGTCGACTGGCAGTTGCTGATCGGCGACGAGTGCGCCCTGCCAGCGATCGCTGCGGCGCTCGAGCAGATGTCGCCGGGGATGCCGGTGTACGCGTTCATCGAGGTCGCCGACAAGGACGAGGAGCAGCCGCTGCCGACGCCGGCCGACCTGTCGGTGGTCTGGGTGCATCGCGACGAGTCGCCGGCGCCGGCTGGTGACGCGCTGGCCGCGGCCGTACGCGCTGCCTGGCTGCCGACCGGCACGGCGCAGGCGTTCCTCCATGGCGAGGCCGGCATGGTCAGGGTGCTGCGGAGCCACCTGCGATTCGAGCGTGGCATCGATCGGGAGCTGCTCTCGGTCTCCGGCTACTGGCGGCGGGGCGCCCCGGACGAGGGCTGGCGGGCCGAGAAGGCCGACTGGAACCGCGCCGTCGAGGCCGACGAGGCCAGCCGGGAAGCCTGACACCTCGGACAAACCGCGCACGTCGCGTCGTCACTCTGCATGGCGAGTCCACACTCCGCATGGTGTCGAGTCCGTGCAAACTGCGCACGTACCACGAGAACGTGGTATCGCAGCGGGCGGACTGCGTTAGCATCGCGTGTGCTCGGGCTTCGGTCCGGGTGCTGCGAGTTCTGCGAAGTCCGGTGTGAATCCGGCGCTGTCCCGCAACTGTGAAGCCCGCCGCCTGCGCGGTGGGATGAGCCAGGTCGCCAGTCTCGCGGCCCGAGAAACGTCCTCGGTCGAAGGGCGGAATCGCGAGGCGGCAGATCCCCCCGCGCCCCTTCCACCGACGTGAAGGAGGCGCTAGATGAAACTTTCTCTGACAGTGGCCGGGCTCGTCCTGGCCCCATTTCTCCTGATTGCCTGCGGAGACGACGATCCAGCGTCGTCGACGGCCGCTGATACGCCGTCCGACTCGGCGAGCTACCCGGTCACGGTCGGCAGCGGCAAGAACGCGGTCGAGATCGAGTCGCAGCCGGAGAAGATCGTCTCGCTGTCGCCGACGGCTACCGAGATGCTGTTCGCGATCGGCGCCGGTGACCAGGTCGTCGCAGCCGACCAGTACTCCAACTATCCGAAGGACGCGCCGACGACCGACCTGGACGGCTTCCAGCCCAACGTCGAGGCGATCATCAACTACGAGCCCGACCTGGTCGTCGCCTCCTACGACCCCAGCAACCTGGTGGGGAGCCTCGACAAGGTGGGCGTGCCGACGATGATGCTGCCGGCGGCCGTCACGCTCAACGACACGTACGACCAGATCGAACAGCTCGGCGCCGCCACCGGTCACGTGGGTGATGCTGCCGAGGTGGTCAGCAAGATGAAGACGGACATCGACTCGATCGTCGCGGACGTACCGGACGGCCCGCCGGTCACCTACTACCACGAGCTCGACGCGAACCTGTACTCCGTGAAGGGCTCGACGTTCATCGGCCAGCTCTACGAGATGGCCGGGATGAAGAGCATCGCGGACGACGCTCCGGACGCGGCCGGCGACTACCCGCAGCTGTCGCCGGAGTACGTCGTCAGCTCCGATCCCGACCTGATCTTCCTGGCCGACGGCGGCTCCAACGGCGGCGTGACGGTCGACGACGTCGCGGGTCGTCCGGGCTGGGATCAGCTGACCGCGGTTCAGAAGGACCACGTCATCGAGGTCGATCCCGACATCGCGAGCCGGTGGGGTCCACGGGTGGTCGACTACCTCCAGACCCTGGTCGACGCGCGGGCCCAGCTCCAGTCGGTCGGGTGAGATGACGACACCGTCGTCGCCGCCGACGAAGACCGACGAAGCGCCACCACTGCAGCCGGTGCGGCTGCCGTGGCGGTGGCTCGTCGGTTCCGTCGGCGTGCTGGTGGCGGTGGTGCTGGTCGCGATGGCGGTCGGTCCGGCGGATCTGGAGCCGTCGGCCATCGCGATCCAGCTGCTGAACTACCTGCCGGGCGTGCATCTCGACGGCGGACTCACCGAGCTCGAGTCGGCGGTTCTGTGGGAGCTGCGGGCCCCGCGCGTGGTGCTCGCGATGCTGGTCGGCGCCATGCTGGCGGTCGCCGGGGCCGGCTACCAGGGGGTGTTCCGCAACCCACTGGCCGATCCGTACCTGCTCGGCGTCGCGGCCGGCGCCGGTGTCGGCGCGACCCTGGCGATCGTCTCCGGCACGGACCACTCACTCGTGCCAGTCGCTGCCTTCGTCGGCGGCGTCGTCGGAGTCGCCGCAACGTACGCCCTCGGCCGCGGCGTCGGCGGCCGGGACACCAACACGCTGATCCTGGCCGGTGTCGCGGTCGCCGCCTTCCTCACCGCCGTCCAGACGTACGTGAACCAGCGCAACTCCGACTCGCTGCGGGAGGTGTACGGCTGGATCCTCGGCCGCTTCCTGACCGCCGGCTGGCGTGACGTGGTCATTGTGCTGCCCTACATCGTCCTGGCCCTGATCGTGCTCATGGCGCATCGACGGCTGCTCGACGTCCTGAGCGTCGGGCAGTACGAAGCCGGGAGCCTGGGTGTCCCGGCGGCCCGCGTACGAGTCGTCGTCGTGCTGGCCGCGACGCTCGGCACCGCGGCCGCCGTCGCCGTCAGCGGCCTGATCGGCTTCGTCGGCATCGTGGTGCCGCACATCGTCCGTATGCTGGCCGGCTCGTCCTACCGGATCGTGCTGCCGCTGTCGGCGATCATCGGCGCCGCGTTCCTGGTGAGCGCGGACCTGGTCGCCCGGACGATCGTGGCGCCCGGTGAGTTGCCGGTCGGCGTCGTGACCGCTTTCATCGGCGCACCGTTCTTCACGCTGGTCCTCCGGACCACCCGGAGCCGCTGATGAGTGGCCTGTCCCTCGATCGCGTCAGCGTCTCGCTGCTCGGCAACCGGGTGGTCGACGAGGTGACGCTGGCGATACCGGCCG
>DATFRX010000367.1:0-10743 GCA_035262905.1 Nocardioidaceae bacterium | reverse complement strand
ATCGGTGCAGGTGAACGCGGAATGAACGGTGGTATGCAACCAGGAAACGACACGTTTGAGGTAGGGCGGACGTTACGTTAACTGCCCAGCTAGATGCGCTCTGTTGCGAAGCGTGCGTTTGGGCTCAGGCGCGGTGCAATTCGGTCGCCAGGACCTTCCGGCCGCGGTGCTGGACGACCATCAATTGCGCCGGTTCGAGCGGAATCGGAGCCACTCCCAGCGACTCGAACACCATCGGCAGCACCGGCCGATGCGTACAAACCACCGCCGGTCGCCTCGAGCCGTTGAGGTCGCGAAGGCAGTCCGCGACCCGCTTCGGAGTGGCCAGCTCCTCGGTGAGTCCGGGCTCCAGGATGATGTCGGCGTCGAGGTGGTCCGCGTACGGCTCGACCGAGTGGACGCAGCGCGCCGAGTCGCTGCTGACGATCCCACTGACGCCGTAGGCCGCGAGCAGGGGGACTAGCCGATGTGCCTCGCGCAGCCCCTTCGCGGTCAGGGTCCGGCGGCGGTCGTCGCCCCGCCAATGGGTCCGGGACCGGGCCGTGGCATGGCGCAGGACGACCAGCGTCCGGGTCTTGTGGGCCTTGGTCTCGTGGCGGCGCTCGAACAGGGCGAGCACCTCTCGGTCGTGCTCATAGGTCAGCTGCCTCCGGACCTCGTCGATCGGCAGCCAGTGGGCCTCGTCGACCTCGCGGTTTGGCTCGAGGGTGATGTCGCCGTCGCCGAGCGGCCGGGCGATCCAGTACGTCACCTGCTTGATGGCCGGCCGCGGCCGGTGCAGCCGGTAGCGGACCGTCGTAAGGGGCGCGCCCAGCCGGATCGGCACCGACGTCTCCTCGAGGACCTCCCGGGCCGCGGTCACCGGCAGTCGCTCGTTGCGCTCGGCCTTGCCCTTCGGGAACGTCCAGTCGTCGTACTTCGGTCGATGGATCAGCAGCAACTCGACCGACTTGTCCAGCCGACGCCATACGACCGCACCGGCGGCCAGGACCGTTCGGGTGGGCTCCACGCGTGCAGTGTGGCGACTTTCGAGCCGAATTGCACACTGCTGCTCTAGCTCGCTGGTGGCCTGCCATGCTTGGCCGGTGCGCCGAAGCCTCGCAGCTGCAGTGGTGCTCGCGATGGCGTTCGTCTCGGGGGCGCTGATCGCGCGCGGGAGCGACGAACTCCGGTCGCCGCTGACCTTCGCACTGGGGACACTGCCCGACGTCACACTGACGGCCAACTTCACCGACTGGCGACGGGTTCGGGAGACGGTCGGCGCGACCGACGTCACCAGCGACAACCGGGCGGCGAGCCGACAGCGCGTACTAGATGAGGCGTACGACGACGACCTGTCGGCGGTCTCCGGGCTGGTCGGCTCGTCGCCGGCCATGGTCGAGCCCTACGGCTGGTCGGTGCTCGATCTGGACTGGGAGATCTACGGCCAGGCCCGTCAGGGTGCCGTGATCGTCGCCGAGCTCGGCGACAGCGTCGCGCCCGACGGCGTCACGGCCGGGCTGGCCAGACTCGGCTACGCCGAACCCGACTCGGATGCCGAAAGCGGGGGAGTCTGGCAGGGCGGACCCGACCTGGTGGCCCGGATCGACCCCACCCTGACTCCGCTCCTGGAGCATGTGGCGGTGCTCGCCGACCCCGGCCTGATCGTCCTGTCGGACACGCCGGCCTACGTCGCACGCACCGTCGACACGATCACCGCCGAGACGGGTGGCATGGGTGGCCTGGCCGACGTCGCCGCCACCGCAGTACCTCTGGACGGTGCGATCACCGCGATCGTGCATCGACGGCCGCGGTCCTGTGCCGTCACGTCCTACGAGACCGCCTCACCGTCCGATCGGGCATTGGCCGCGGCCCGAATCGCCGACGTCGGCGGCATCCGACCTCATGAGGGTCTCGGGTTCGCCATCCAGCCGTCCGATCGCGGCCTCGAGCTGGTCGTCGCCATGCATTTCGACACCGCTGCGATCGCCGAGGGGCAACGAACGCCCCGCACCGAGTTGGCGTCGGGGGCGGCGATCGGTCAGGGCGGGACCTATGACGAGCGCTTCAAGATGGTCGATTCTGAGGTACGTGACAACGACTTAATACTGGTGTTGTTGCCGGTAGAAGCCCACATGACCTTGGTGTCAGATCTTGCGAGCAGCCCGTTGCTGTTTACAGGATGCGACGGGTAGAGTGACAGTTGGCCGTCCAGCCCGCCCACCCCCCAAGCCGGCTGGACGCGCGACGGGCCGGGCTCGTGCATTTCCCCCCAGATGCTGCGAGCCGGCCCGTCCCTTATTTTTAGGGCGATTCGGCACTTTGACGCACGTTGCTTTCGGCTACCGGATACTGAGCGACGGATCAGCGTCGTCTGACCGGCGGATCAGCGCGTACTGACTTGTGGATCAGCGCGGAGCTAGCTGGTGGCCCGCCGGCGGCGCTGGGCCTGAGCGATCTGCCAGTCCTGGAGATCCTCCAGCGGCGTGCCGTCCGGACCGATATGCCGCCGCTCCCAGGTGCCGTCGGCCTGCAGGTGCCAGGCGGACGTCCCGTCGTCGAAGGCCTTGGTGAGCATCCCGCCGAGCTCCTCGACGTGGGCTCGCCGCGGCACGCGGACGAGCGCCTCCACCCGACGGTCGAGGTTGCGGTGCATCAGGTCGGCCGAGCCGATCCAAGCCTCCGGCTCACCGCCGTTCTCGAACCAGAAGATCCGGCTGTGCTCGAGGAAACGACCGAGGATGCAGCGCACCCGGATCGTCTCCGACAGGCCTTCGACCTCCGGCCGCAGGGCACAGATGCCGCGGATCAGCAGATCGATCGGCACACCGGCCTGACTGGCGTGGAACAGGGCGTCGATCGTGGCCTCGTCGACCAGGGAGTTGACCTTGATCCGGATCCTCGCCGGGCGGCCCGACCGGTGATGGTCGACCTCGCGCTCGATCCGCTCGAGAATCCCGGCCCGGATGCCATCCGGCGCGACCAGCAGCTGCCGGTAGCTGGCCCGGCGGGAGTAGCCCGAAAGGTTGTTGAACAGATCGGTCAGGTCGCTCGCGATGTTCGTGTTGGCCGTGAGCAGCCCGTAGTCCTCGTAAAGCCGGGCCGTCTTCGGGTTGTAGTTGCCGGTGCCGACGTGGGCGTAGCGGCGGATGCCTTCGGGTTCGTCGCGGACCACCAGGGACAGCTTGCAGTGCGTCTTGAGTCCGAGCAGCCCGTAGACGACGTGGCAGCCGGCCTGCTCCAGCTTGCGGGCCCAGCGGATGTTGGCCTGCTCGTCGAATCGCGCCTTGATCTCGACGAGCACGAGCACCTGCTTGCCGGCCTCGGCCGCATCGATCAGGGCGTCGATGATCGGCGAGTCACCGGACGTGCGGTAGAGGGTCTGCTTGATCGCCAGCACATGCGGATCCGCGGCAGCCTGCTCGATGAACCGCTGCACGCTGGTAGCGAACGAGTCGTACGGGTGGTGAACCAGGACGTCACGCTGCGACAACGCCGCGAACAGATCAGCCGGGCTGGCGGTCTCGACCTCGGCCAGATCCGGATGGATGCCGGGCACGAACGGCGGGTACTTCAGCTCGGGCCGGTCCAGGTCGGCGATGTTGTTCAGGCCCTCGAGGTCCAACGGCCCCGGCAGCGAGATGGTCTCGGCCGGGCTCACGTCCAGCTCGGAGATCAGCAGATCGCGTACGTGCGGGTCGATCGACTCTTCGAGCTCGAGCCGAACCGGCGGCCCGAACCGCCGTCGCAGCAGCTCCTTCTCGAGCGCCTGCAGGAGGTTCTCGGCGTCGTCCTCCTCCACCTCGAGGTCCTCGTTGCGCGTGACCCGGAAGGTGTGGTGGCCGACCACGTCCATCCCCGGGAAGAGCCGGTCCAGATGGGCGCCGATGATGTCCTCGATCGGCACGAAGCGGTCCTCGGCGACGGCGATCCAGCGGGAGAAGATCGGTGGCACCTTGACCCGCGCGAAGTGCTCCTTGCCCGACTCCGGGTTGCGGACCGCGACCGCCAGGTTGAGCGACAGCCCCGAGATGTACGGGAACGGATGCGCCGGATCGACGGCCAACGGCGTGAGCACCGGGTAGATCCGCTCGGCGAACAGCTCCCGTGCCTCGGCCTTCTCGTCGTCCTTGAGGTCGTCCCAGCGGAGCAGCTCGATGCCGGCGCGGGCGAGGGTCGGCACCAGCTCGTCGTGGAAGAGCCGGCCATGTCGCTCCTGGAGCCGGCGGCTCTCCTTCCAGATGCTCTCGAGCACCTCGCGTGGCCGCATCCCGCTCGCCCCGGGCACCGCGACACCGGCCGCGATCCGGCGCTTCAGTCCGGCCACTCGAACCATGAAGAATTCGTCCAGGTTGCTCGCGAAGATCGCCGCGAACCGAACCCGCTCGAGCAGTGGCAGGTCCTCGTCCTCGGCGAGCTCGAGGACTCGCTCGTTGAACGCGATCCAGGACAGCTCCCGGTCGAGGAACCGGTCGGCGGGCAGTTCGATGTCCCGGGCGTGGTAGGGCGGCTCGACGTCGAAGGACTCGCGGGGAACCGTACTGACCGAGCTGTCTGACGGGCCGTCGTCGGTGCTGGGCAGCTCCGCACGCAGCGCAGCCGCGTCCGCCTCGACTTCCTCCACCGCCATACCTTCAAGGGTGCCATTGAAATGATGAACGTCGGGTGGCCTGACCGAACTTTCTAGCCGCGGTACATGACGTCGGTGTCGGTGTGAACGAAGCCGAGCCTGCTGTAGAGCGCGATCGCCGGCGCGTTTGCGGCCTCGACGTAGAGCTTGACGGTGGCCAGACCCCGGTCGCGCAAATAGTGCAAACCGGCCAGGGTCAGGATCTTGCCGAGTCCGAGCGACTGGGCCTCTGGGTCGATGCCGACGACGTAGACCTCGCCGACCGGCGGATCGTCGTCGTGCACCTTGGTCCAGTGGAAGCCGACCATCCGGCCGTCCTGCTCGGCGACGAAGAATCCCTCCGGGTCGAACCACGGCTGCGCCATCCGGCGATCCAGGTCGGCCCGGGTCATCTGGCCCTGCTCGGGATGGTCGGCGAAGGCCCGGGCATTGACCTTCAGCCAGGCCTCCTCGTCGGCACCGGGGCGAAACGTACGGATTCGGACCGGGCTGGCGTCGGGGATCGGCGGCAGGTCGGCATCGAGGTCGCGACGCATCAGCCACAGCTCTCGTACGCGGTCGAAGCCGAGCCGATCCGCCAGCGCCGCGGCACCGGGCCGGTCGCCGTGTGACCACAGCTCCATCGGCATCGGGGCCACGATCGACCGGGCTCGGGAGACGAGCGCGCGACCGAAGCCCTGCCGCCGAGCATCGGGTGCGACCGCGACCTCCACATGCGGGCCCGCGGGATCGTGCTGGTCGAGCTGCGCATAGCCGACCAGCCGGCCGTCCCGGCGGGCGAGCAGGTGCGATACGCGTGGATTGTCCTCCGTCGTTACCCGCAGCATCGCGGGCTCGTTCAGCGGTGTGACGCCGTCGTCCGCGGCAGCGGCAGCGACGAGCTCGTTGACCGCGTCGACATCGTCCGAGGTCAGCGTCGCAGTCACCTCGATCGCGTCCTCGCGCGAAGGCCGGGGAGGAGTCACAGAAACAACGTAAAGGTTGGTGAAAGCTACGTCTTGAACTGGTAGCCGTGTCCGGCCCGACAAGGTAGGTTGCCGTGGACTTTATCCAGACGTCGAGGGGAATGGACCGACAGATGATCAGACTCAACCGGCGTCGCGCGGTCGCCGGAACGGTGGGAGCCGCCGCAGCGCTCGCGACGGCGATCGCGGGGATGCCAGCCTCAGCGGTAGGCAGCAGCTCCGCCACCGATTCCGACTCGGCCCGCGCCACCTATCACCGGCTGGCCGCCCAGAAGGGCTCGGACAACGCCAAGACGGTCAAGCTCGACCTCCTGGCTATCAACGACTTCCACGGCAACCTAGAGGTGCCTACGGGCTCCTCGGGCCGGATCAACAACACGACAGCAGGAGGCGCGGCGTACCTTGCCCGCCACCTCCAGCTGCTGCGCAACCAGGCAGCGGCCAACGGTGCCAACACGCTCACCGTGGCCGCCGGCGACCTGATCGGCGCCTCGCCACTCATCTCGGCCGCCTTCCACGACGAGCCGACCATCGAGGCCATGAACCAGATGGGCCTGGACGTCGCCTCCGTGGGCAACCACGAGTTCGACGAGGGCTACCAGGAACTGCTGCGGATGCAGAACGGTGGCTGTCTGCCGGACGGCGACGGCGCGAACAACCAGAACTCCTGCCCCGACCCGTCGCACCCGTTCCCGGGCGCGTCTTTCCAGTACCTGTCGGCCAACGTCTTCTGGGACGACGGGAAGCCGCACCCGCAACCGACGCTGTTCCCGGCGACCAAGGTCGTCAAGGTCGGTGGCGTCAAGGTCGGTTTCATCGGCATGACCCTCGAGGGCACGCCGGACATCGTCACCAAGTCGGGCGTCGAAGGGCTCCGTTTCGCTGACGAGGTGGAGACCGCCAACGCGCTCGTGCCGAAGCTTCAGAACCAGGGTGTCAAGGCGATCGTCGTCCTGCTGCACGAGGGCGGTGTCCCAGTCGATGCGACTGCGTACGACGCCTGTTCGGGCGTCTCGGGTGCGGGAATGGAGATCGCGAAGAACCTGAGCCCGCAGATCGACGTGGTCATCTCGGGCCACACCCACCAGCCGTACAACTGCACCGTCACGGACCCGGCGGGCAACCCCCGTCTGTTCACGAGTGCGTCGTCGTTCGGTCGGCTCGTGACCGACGTCCACCTGCTGCTCAACAAGAGCACCAGTGACGTCGTGCGTCCGGCGGCGTTCGCGCAGAACAAGATCGTCACCAACGACGCCAGCGTCACGCCGGACGCGGGTATCAGCGCCCTGGTCGACAAGTACCGGACGCTGGTCGCGCCGATCGCCAACAAGGTCATCGGCCACCTCAACGGCGCCACGAGCCTGTCGAGAACGCCGGACGCCAATGGATCGGGCGACTCGCCGCTCGGCAACCTGATCGCCGACGCGCAGAAGCTCGACCCGACGACGGTTCCGGACTCCGGGCCGGCGCAGGGCGTCGTGCCGCAGATCGCCTTCATGAACCCGGGCGGGATTCGGGCCGACCTGGCCGCGCCCGGAGGTGAGGTCACGTTCGGATCCGCGTTCACCGTGCAGCCGTTCAACAACTACGACGTGTCGATGGACCTCACCGGCCAGCAGATCCTGAACCTGCTCGAACAGCAGTGGACGGGCGGCAACGTCACCCCGAATCGCAAGATCCTGCAGGTCTCGGGGATCACGTACACGTGGGATGACAGCAAGGCTGGTGGTCCCGCGGACCCGAAGGTGGTGCCCAGCTCGGTTATGGTCGACGCCAACCGGGACGGCGTGGCCAACGAGCCGATCGATCCGGCCGCGACCTACCGGATCGTGTGCAACTCGTTCCTGTCCGACGGCGGTGACGGCTTCGGTGTCTTCGCCAGTGGTCAGAACAAGTTCTTCGGCGGCCTCGACATCGACGCGCTGGCCAACTACCTGACCGCGCACGACCCGTACACCCCGACCGCAACCGACCGCATCAACAAGCTCCCGTAGGACATAGGGCAGGGTGCGCTAGCCACAGAGTTGATCCGTCACTTGTGCCGCGACGATCCGCTACGTCGCGACCGACGATCCGCAGCCTCACTGCGGATCGTCGGAGCACAAGTGACGGATCAACTCGGCTGGTGCTCGGGACGCGACACTGACGGTGGGGCGACGAAGCGGTAGCCAACGTTGCGCACCGTGCCGATCAGCGTCTCGTGCTCCGAGCCGAGCTTGGCGCGCAGCCGGCGTACATGGACGTCGACCGTCCGGGTGCCGCCGAAGTAGTCGTACCCCCACACCTCCTGGAGCAACTGCTGCCGGGTGAAGACCCGACCGGGGTGCTGGGCGAGGTACTTGAGGAGCTCGAACTCCTTGTACGTCAGGTCGAGTAGGCGGCCGTTCAGCTTCGCGGTGTAGGTCGCCTCGTCGACTGTCACGCCGCCGGACCGGATCACGTGCGCCTCCGGGTCGTCGTCGGCCGCAGCCTGCAGCCGGCCGATCGCGAGCCGGAGCCGAGCCTCGAACTCGGCCGGGCTCACCGAGCTGAGCACGACATCGTCGGCGCCCCAATCGGCTGTGACGACCGCGAGACCGCCCTCGGTGAGGATCAGGATCACGGGCGCGTCAGTGCCGGTGGTGCGAATCAGCTGGGTCAGCGCGCGTACCTGGGCGAGGTCCCGACGGCCGTCGACCAGCACGGCGTCGCAGTCCGGTGCGTCGACGAGTGCGGTCGCCTCGGCCGGCAATACCCGCACTTGGTGGGGGAGCAGAGCGAGACCGGGAAGGATCTGGGCCGACGACTCCAGGGAGCTCGTGAGCAGCAGCAGCGAGGACATGCCCACTCCCTCCGGCGTCCAGAATGCACAAGAGGCCCAGGGCACAGGGCCCGGGCCTCATCGCATAAGAGAGGATAGCTGACGTGGACAGGGTGCGGGTTCGTTACTGGGCCGCCGCGCGAGCCGCCGCGGGCCGGGACACCGACGAAGTGACCGGCGAGACGCTCGCCGAGGTGCTCGACGCGGTACGCAGCCTGCATGCCGACAAGGCGAAGTTTGCGCAGGTCGTCGGCGTCTGCTCGGTGCTGGTCGGCGAGCGCCCGGTCGGGTCGCGGGATCCGGCGACGGTACGGATCGGCGCCGGCGAGACGGTTGAGCTGCTGCCGCCGTTCGCGGGCGGGTAGCCGCTCCGCCCGACGCGCAGTCCCGGACCGACAGCGGACCTGGCACGATGTCGGGTCGTGGTCGCCCTCTTGTCCGTGGGTCTGGGTGGCGTGCTGGCCCTGACCGCCTACGCCGATCCGCTCGCCGTGGCAGCCGCTGTCGCCGTGGCGCAGCTGGTGTGGGCGAGCGTGGTGTTCCAGGGCCCGGTCGTCCCGGCGCCGCGTACCGCCTGGGTCGTCGTGGCCCTCGGCGGGATCGCGGCGACGGTCGTCACCGCCTGGCCCGATCTGCTGGCCGGCTTCGACGGCTCGGCCGCCGGTGAGTCGGTCCGGCAGTCCAGCGGCACCCTGATGGGGATCGCGCCGGGCGCCGCGCTCGTCGTACTCGGGGCGATGCTGCGCGAGATGATCCGGCGGGGCCGGCGTACCGGCGTCACCGCCTCGGTCGCGATGACGGTCACGGTCGGGGTCTGCGGCGCTCTGCTCGCCGCCTGGGCCGCGGCCGCCAAGACCGACGCGGGGGACCAGATCGTGCTGATCGCGGCCTGCGCGGTCGTCGTCACCGTGGTGGTCTGGTCGCTGCCCGGGCCACGCTGGCTGATCGCGCCGGTCGCGGTGCTGGGTGGCACGGCGGCCGCCGTGGGAGTACGTCTGTTGGCCGCCGACCCGGTCGAGTTGTCGATCGGCGTCGGCCTCGGAGCCGTCGGAGCGCTGCTGGCGGCGTCCGGCCGGGGCATCGCCGCCAACCTCGTACCTGACCCGTCCCGCCGGCTCGCGGTCGACGTCGTCCTGCCGCTGGTGTTCGTCGGCCCGATCGCGTTCTGGACCGGGCAGCTGTTCACGTAGCCGTCTGCTGGGCCGAAAGTTGGCGCGAGATTCAGCTTTCGCCCGCCGAATTCCTGCGTCTTACGCCAACTCTCGGCGGATGCGGTCGACTCAGCCGTCGCATCGTGAGACCTGATACCACGATGTGGACGTCACGAGGTTGGCCTCAGGCGGCGGCGTAGCCTCGTAGACGTGCATTCGGTCTCGCTGACCAAGCGGCGCGCGGTAGATCACTGCCGCGTGCGGTCGGCGCTGTGTCCCATGTCCTGACCAGACGGCGTTCTCCGCTGGGATCCCCCACCGCTGCGACCGGCGTCTGCCCCGGCTGCGTGATCTATCCGCTCATCTGTCGCTTCACCATCCCCACTACGTACAACCCGGAGGTCTCTGTATGAGCCGCGAAGCCGCACTCGTCACCGCTGACTGGGTCGACGAGCATCTGGACGACGACAAGGTCGTTCTGGTCGAGGTCGACGAGGACACCACCGCCTACGACAAGGGCCATCTCAAGGGCGCCGTCAAGATCGATTGGAAGCAAGACCTGCAAGACCCGGTACGCCGGGACTTCGTCAACAAGCAGCAGTTCGAGGCGCTGCTGTCCGAGCGCGGTGTCGCCAACGACGACACGGTCGTGCTCTACGGCGGCAACAACAACTGGTTCGCCGCCTACGCCTACTGGTACTTCAAGCTCTACGGCCACGACGACGTGCGGCTGCTCGACGGCGGTCGCAAGAAGTGGGAGCTGGACAGCCGCGAGCTGACCGAGGACGCGCCGAACCGGGCCAAGACGTCGTACACCGCCGGTGAGCAGGACGCGTCGCTGAGGGCGTACCGCGACGAGGTCGTTGCCTCGATCGGCACCCAGAACCTGGTCGACGTGCGCAGCCCCGACGAGTACGCCGGTCGGCTGCTGGCCCCGGCCCACCTGCCGCAGGAGCAGGCCCAGCGCGCCGGCCACATCCCGACGGCCAGCAACATCCCGTGGAGCAAGGCGGCCAACGACGACGGCACCTTCCGCGCCGACGACGAGCTCAAGCAGCTCTACTCCGACGCGGGTGTCGACTTCGGCAAGGACACCATCGCCTACTGCCGGATCGGCGAGCGCAGCGCCCACACCTGGTTCGTCCTGCACGAGATCCTCGAGCAGCCGAACGTCAAGAACTACGACGGCTCGTGGACCGAGTACGGCTCGCTGGTCGG
>DATFRX010000366.1:0-2634 GCA_035262905.1 Nocardioidaceae bacterium | reverse complement strand
GGCTCACGCCGACCCCCCCAAGTTTGAGCACCGCATCACGAAGGGAGTTCGTCGCCGATGGGACGACGCGGACCGCCGCCGAAGCCGCGCGGATTACGCCTGCTCGACGGCACTCACCCCGAGCGGATCAACGAGGACGAGCCCTTGCCGCCGCCTGGTCTGCCCGAGCCACCCGACGACATCGCCGACGATGTGCGGGAGGTGTGGGAGTTCACGGTCGCCAACCTCGACGCGATGAACGTCGCCAGCCGAGTCGACCGAGACGCCCTGCTCATCTACTGCGAGGCTGTCGCCACCCACCGAGAGGCGTCCCGGATTCTGGCCCGGCCAGGGATGCATGTCGTCATCCCCGGCCAGCGACCCGGCACCCTCATCAAGCATCCCTGTCTCGACATTCAGCGGCAGGCGGCGATGACCGTCCTCCGCTTCGCTCAAGAGTTCGGGCTGACCCCGGCCTCACGTACTCGCATCAACGTCCAACGCGACCAAGCCGAAGTGGATAACCCCTTCGCCGGAACGGGCACCCTATGACCGAGACCACCTGGCGCAACCGCGCCGTAGGCCACGACGACATCCCACCCGACAAGCTCGTCCCCAACCCGCGCAACTGGCGGGTCCACCCGAAGCGGCAACAGGCCGCGCTCGGCGACGCCCTCGACAAGGTGGGCTGGGTCCGGGACATCGTAGTGAACACGACCACCGGCCACGTCATCGACGGGCACCTCCGGGTCGGCCTGGCCGTCGCACGCGGCGAGCCCACCGTCCCGGTCACCTACGTCCAGCTGGACGAGGCCGAGGAAGCGACCGTGCTCGCCTCCCTCGACCCGCTCGGCGAGTTGAGCATCGTCGACGACGCCGCGCTCCAAGCGTTGCTGTCCGACGTGGAGATAGAGGCCGGGGCTCTGGCCGACCTGCTCGACGGCATGACCCGGCTCGAAGATGCCACCCAGCCGCCGACGCAAGAACAGATCGACCGGCGCACCGCCGAGCTCGGAGGACACTTCGCCGCGCTCGACGACCAGCGGCAGGAAGACCTCGCCGACATCGAGTGCCCCGAGTGTGGTCACATGTTCACCGTGGACGCGCACAAGTTGACCGCCGCCTCGGTGCCAGGATCATGACCCTCCGCAAGCCCGACGAACCCCTGCGCGAGGGTGAGCGTGGCAACCCGATCGTATGGTGGCAACCGCGCCTGCTGCCCGTCATCCCGGATGTGTCCGACGCGGCGATGGAGCCAGCGTTCGGCGGCGGTCGCAACCGCAAGCTCAAGTCCTGGGGCCACGTCGGCGAGCACGGCGTCCATTGGCTCGTCACCCGCAGCGGGACACCCTTCCACGCCGATCCCGCGTATCCGAGGTACACGCACCACCTCATCGTCCGCAACGACGGCTTCCGGCTGCGCGGCGTCGAGGACCCCGACCTGCCACCCTTCACGCCGGGAATGCTGTACTGCCTCGACGCGCACTCGCCGCATCAGGTCATCGTGGACGACCGAATCCTGAGCATCGAGGAGATGGACCGCCACGGCATCAAGCCGCTCTACAAGGTTCAGGCCGCGGTGGACTTCGACACCGTGATCGACGCCGAGCTCGCCTGGTCCCTGCTCGTCCCGTTGTTGGACACCGAGCCCGGCGCGACCGCACATCAGGTGGCGAAGACCGCCCCGGCCTCCCAAGCCCGGAAGTCAGGCCAGGCCCCGGCCCCGTGCCCGAGCCCAGCTGAGATGTCGTCGGCCTGGGGGCTGGAATGACGACCGACCGGCGGCGGTACAAGCGGCGGGACAATATGTTCCGCCCCGGTCAGCGGCTCTACCTGCAAGAGAACGTCTACGACGCCCTGCTGCGGCGGCTGCGGTGGCTCATGACCGAGTTCGAGGGCCGGGTGATGCTGTCGTCGTCCGGCGGCAAGGACAGCTGCGTCCTGTTCAATATGACGCTGCAAGTCGCACGCGAGCTCGGCTGCACTCCGCTGCGGCTCATGTGGATCGACCAAGAGGCCGAGTGGCAGAGCACCGTCGACATCATGCGGAAGTGGATGGCGACCCCCGACATCAAGCCGATGTGGCATCAGCTACCGCACAAGATTTTCAACGCCTCCACGACGGTCGGCGACCCGTGGCTCCACGCCTGGGACCCCGACGCCGAGGACGTGTGGATGCATCCTCGGGACCCGATGGCGATCACCGAGAACGTCTACGGGACCAACCGCTTCCACAAGCTGTTCGGGCGCATCCTCGCCCACGAGTTCCCCGGCCAGACCGCCTGCACGATCGCCGGGGTCAGGTGTGAGGAATCGCCGAACCGCCGGATGGCCCTGACCGCCCACGAGACGTACAAGGGCGAGACCTGGGGCGGCGGCAACGGGCACGACGAAGGACAGTTCGCGTTCTACCCGCTCTACGACTGGTCGTATCTCGACATCTGGAAGGCGATCCACGACCACGGCTGGGACTACAACGCCATCTACGACGCCGAGTACCGCTACGGCATCCCCGTCACCGAAATGCGGGTGAGCAACCTGCACCACGAGGCGGCGGTCCGCTGGCTGTTCTACGTCCAAGAGTTCGAGCCCGACACCTACGCCCGGCTCGCTCGTCGGCTCCCCGGCATCGACATGGCGGGCAAGCTCGGGAAG
>DATFRX010000365.1:0-11499 GCA_035262905.1 Nocardioidaceae bacterium | reverse complement strand
TACGACATCGTCGCCGAGCTCGTCACGGCCCTCCTGGACACTTGACCGCATGACTCGGGTCGTCCTGGTCGATCACTACGACTCGTACACCTACAACCTGGCGCATCTGATCGCGTCGGTGACCGGGACGCTGCCTGCGCTCGTCGAGCACGACGCGGTCGACGTGGAGCAGTTGCTGGACGGCTCATACACGCATGTCGTGCTGTCGCCGGGCCCGGGGCATCCGGCGCAACCGGCCGACTTCGCGGTCGGAGACGCGGTGTTTCGGGCCGGGGTGCTGCCGGTGCTCGGCGTCTGCCTCGGCATGCAGGGGCTGGTCACCTGCTACGGCGGCCGGGTCGAGCCGGTCGAGCCCGCGCACGGCGAGGTGAGTCGGCTGGTGCACAGCGGACGCGGACTGTTCCAGGGCGTGCCGCAGGATCTGCCCGTGGTGCGCTACCACTCACTCGCGGCGACGGCGGTCCCGGACGATCTCGAGGTGACGGCCCGAAGCGAGGACGGCGTCGTCATGGCGGTCGGGCATCGGTCACTGCCGCAGGCCGGAGTGCAGTTCCATCCGGAGTCGGTGCTGACCGAACACGGACGGACCCTCATCGACAACTTCCTGGCCGTCCCATGAGATGGGTCGATCCAGAGGCCGTCGCGGTGGCGTTGGCTCGACGGCACTCGCGAATGTTCTGGCTCGACGGCGCGGGCGCCAGGGAGTGGTCGGGCCGACGCAGTGTCATCGGCTGGCTCGAGGAATCCGACCGCAGCATCGTGCCCAGCGCTTCCGCGTCCGGCGATGCCTTCACGGCCGTCCGGTCTGCGCTCGGCGCCGCAGCGTCGCATGAGCGGTTCGTCGGCTGGTTCGGCTACGCCGCCCGACCCGACCTGCCGGCGCGGCCCGACTCGACAAGCGCCGTGCCCGACTCTTGCTGGCTGCATGCCAGGCGCTATCTCGTGTTCGACCCGACGCGTCGGGTCGTGACGCCGGTCGGGTTCTCCACCGATCCGGAGCTGCCGGTCGACCCGGTCGAGGAGCCAAACCCGCCGGGGCGCAGTCGCGTCGTGAGCACCTGGACCGAGTCGGACTACGCCCCGGCGTTCGCGGAGGTCCAACGGCAGTTGCGACTCGGGAACACGTACGAGGTGAACCTGACCTATCGCCATGTCGTCGCGTCCGATGACGATCCGATCGACGTCTATCGCCGGCTGCGTCGGCTCAATCCGGCGCCGTACACGGCCTATGTCCAGCACGAGGGAGTCGCCGTGCTGTCGTCGTCGCCGGAGCGGTTCTGCCGCATCGAGGGACCGGCGATCGAGACCCGGCCGATCAAGGGCACCCTGCCCCGCGGCGCCGACCCGATCGCCGACGCCGAGCACGCCCAGCGATTGGAACGCGATCCGAAGCTGCGGGCCGAGAACCTGATCGTCACCGATCTGCTGCGCAACGACCTGTCGATCGTGTGCCGGCCCGGAACGGTCGACGTACCCGAACTGATGCGGGTCGAGTCGTATGAGAACGTGCACCAACTCGTCACGACCGTGCATGGCCGGCTGCGCGACGGAGTCGGCCCGGTCGAGGCGGTCCGAGCGCTGATGCCGGGCGGCTCGATGACCGGAGCGCCGAAGCTGCGGACCATGCAGATCATCGCCGACGTAGAGGACTCTCCGCGCGGTGTCTACTCCGGCGTACTCGGCTGGATCGGCCCGCAGGCAGCCGATCTCGGCATGGTGATCCGGTCGCTGGTCCATGACGGCGAGCACTACACGGCGGGTACGGGCGGCGGCGTCACGGTCCGGTCCGACCTGGCCGAGGAGTACGCCGAGTCCCGGCTCAAGCTGGATCGGGTGCTCGCTGCCCTCGGTGACTGAGCAGCCGGGCGATTGAGCCGAGCCCCCTGAGTCGGCCTTGCGCACATCTGCGTCAGCTTCGCGGGAGGAGGAGTGACGCAGATGTGCGCAAAGCCCAGGGAGCAGGGCCGGGCCGTGGGACCGCCCGTCGACGGCCCCACGTGCCCCGTGCCCGATTTGGCTAGGAGGTGAGCTGACCCTGGTCGCTGTCGAGCGTCACCTGGGTCTGGTGCGTGTCGCCGCCCCGGACGTAGCCGAGGGTGACCTGGTCACCTGGCTGGTAGCTGCGGATCAGCGCGATCAGTCCGTTCGCGCTCGTGACCCGCTGGCCCTCGACCGAGGTGATGATGTCGCCGCGCTCCAGGCCGCCCTGGTCGCCGGCGCTGCCCTGGGTCACGTCCTCTACCTTGGCGCCGACCGTCGTGATCTGGTCGGACTCGATGGCGTCGGTGACCGCGATGCCGATCCGGGCGTGGGACGGCGTCTCACCCTTGACCAGCTGGTCCGCGATGGTCCGGGCCAGGTCGATCGGGATGGCGAAGCCGAGGCCGATCGAGCCACCCTCGCCGGTGCTGGACCCGTTGCTGCGGATGGCCGAGTTGATGCCGATGACCTGCCCGTGCATGTTGACCAGCGGGCCACCGGAGTTTCCGGGGTTGATCGCGGCGTCGGTCTGGATCGCCGGGAAGACGGTGGAGGAGCCGCCGGTCTCGCTCCCTGCTGCGACCGGACGGTTGAGCGCGCTGATGATGCCGCTGGTGACCGTACTTTCCAGGCCGAACGGCGATCCGACGGCGACGACTTCCTCGCCGACGTCGAGTCCCTTGGACGTGCCGAGCGTGGCCGGCTTCAGCCCTGAGACTTGCTTGGCCTGGATGACTGCGACGTCGGTGACCGGGTCGCGGCCCACGATCGAGGCCTGGGCGGTCGAGCCGTCGCTGAAGAGCACGGTGATCGATCCGCCCTGGGCGGCCAGCTCGACGACGTGGTTGTTGGTGAGGATCTGGCCGTCCGAGCTGATGATGATCCCGGTGCCGTTGCCGGCGCCCTGCGGACCGCTCACGTTGATCTGCACCGTCGACGGCTGGACGGCGGCGGCGACACCCTCGACTCCGGTCGTGGCGTCGTTCCTCGCGTTGGCGACCGGCGTGGTGTCGAGCGACGTGGCCGCGGGCGGCGCGGTGTCGTCGGTGAGCGCCGCGTAGCCGGCAGCGCCGCCGGTGCCGGCGAGAGCACCCGCGAGGACGGCGGCGACCACGATTCCAGCGCCGGGCCGCTTCGGTTGCGGCGGTGCGGCCGGGCCTGGCCGACCGTATGGCGGCACCGGCGACCCATAGGTCGGACCCTGCTGGCCGGGAGCCATCGGTCCGGGTGGCGGCGCGGTCGCGGTGCCGTAGCGGTGGGTGTGCGTGGCGGTGTCGCCGGGGTGCTCGCTCATGATGTCCAGGTTGCGGAGGGCGCCTAAGAGACCACTGAGATCGGCCTTTGACCGCCCCAAGAGATTCTGCCGGCCGCTCGGCAACCCGGCGATTCTCCTTCAGAGGTGGATGATTCGGGCCCGGATCGGGTACGTCACTCGTGGTGTACCGGGCTCGGTTGACCCGGAATCCACAGCCGGAAAACCGCGCCACCGGTGTCGGCATTGCCGGCGGCGATCGTCCCGCCGTGCCGCTGAGCGGTCTGCTGCACGATCGCGAGCCCGAGGCCCGAGCCCGGCAGCGTACGCGACTCCGTCGACCGATAGAACCGCTCGAACACGTGCGGAAGGTCGGACTCGGAGATGCCCGGACCTTCGTCGGTCACGGTCAGCGCGCCCTGGTCGAGGCTCACCGTGACGGTCCCCAGCGGCGGGCTCCACTTGGACGCGTTGTCCAGCAGGTTGGTCATCGCTCGTTCGAGCAGCTGCGGATCGCCCAGCACCATCCACGGCTCGGCGTCGACGTCGAACGTGATGCCAGGGGCGCGGCGACGTACCCGGTCGACTGCGGAGTCGAGCAGATCGGACAGGTCCGCCGGCTCCGGGCCGCGTACGAGGAGATCGTCGCGGGCCAGCTCGACCAGGTCGCCGACGAGGGTGGACATCTCGTTGATCTGGGCTCGGATGTCGGCGAGCAGCTCCCGCCGGGCGTCGTCCGACATGCCGCCGCGCTGATCGGCCTGGGCGAGCAGCTCGATGTTGGTGCGCAGGCTGGTCAACGGCGTGCGCAGCTCGTGCCCGGCGTCGGCGATCAGTCGCCGTTGTCGAAGCCTTGAGGCATCCAGCGCAACCAGCATCGAGTTGAACGCGATTGTCAGCCGGGCCAGCTCGTCGTCGCCGGCCACCTCAATCGGCTGCAGCTCCTCGGTGGCGGCGACGTGCTCGGCGGCGTCGGTCAGGCGACGGACCGGACGCAGGCTGTTGGTGGCCACCGCCCACCCAGCGACACCCGCGATGAGTACGCCGGAGACGCCGACGACCCAGAAGACCAGGCCGAGCCGGTCAAGCGTGTGTTGAGTTGGCTCCATCGACTGTGCCAGCACCAATGCCGCTTGACTTTGTGGAACGGCCACCGCGACGACGCGGAATTCCGTTCCGTCGACCGACACGGTTCGGATCGACTGCGCCGCCTGGCCACGAGCGACCGCAATCTCGGGTTCGCCGACGAACGGCGAGTTAGCCGGTGTGACGGACCCGGTCGCGTCGACCGCAGCGAAGTTTGCGTCGGTCAAGGCGTACAGGTCCTTCGAGAACCCGACGTTGATCGCTGCGATGATGTTCGGTGTGGCAACGGACTGGGCCCGCCGCAGCAGCGAGTCGTCGAGCGAGTTGACCAACTGCACCCGGACCGTGAAGTAGACCGCGATGCTCACCGCCGCAACGGTGAGCCCCACCGCCATCGTGGCGAGGAGCGTGATGCGGGAGGCGAGGGTGACGCGGGCCGAGACTTGTTCTCGGAGCTTCATGGAGCCGTCTCGCGGAGGACATACCCGACGCCGCGCACGGTGTGCAGTAGCCGCGGCTCACCAGCCGCTTCGAGCTTGCGCCGGACGTATCCGACGTAGACCTCGAGCGAGTTGGCCGTCGTCGGGAAGTCGAACCCCCACACCTCCTCCAGGATGAACGACCGCTCGAGCACGCGCCGCGGACGGCGCATGAACAGCTCGAGCAGCGCGAACTCGGTTCGCGTCAACGACACCGACCGCTCGCCGCGCATCACCTCGCGAGTGGCGATGTCGAGGCTCAGGTCGGAGAACGTCAGCAGGGTGTCCTCGTCGTCGTCGCCGTCGCGGGTGGTCCGGCGCAGCAGGGCGCGCAGCCGGGCCAGCAACTCCTCGAGGGCGAACGGCTTGGACAGGTAGTCGTCGGCGCCGGCGTCGAGACCGTCGACACGGTCGACGACCGCGTCACGGGCGGTCAGCACGAGGATCGGAACGTCGTTGCCGGCGCCGCGCAGCGCTCGCGTGGCCTCCAGGCCGTCGAGGCGCGGCATCATCACGTCCATGACGATCGCGTCGGGGTTGATCAGCGGCGTACGCGCCAGCGCCTCGGCCCCATCGGCGGCCACGTCCACCGCGTAGCCGTTGTACTCGAGTGAACGACGTAGCGAGTCACGCACCGCCCGGTCGTCGTCCACCACCAGGATGCGCATGGCTTTAGCCTGCCACTTTGTCCTGAGCTTGGACTGAGAAGGGCGAACGTGCCGTACCCGAGTGTTGGCGGGAAACTGCAGGTGGCGCCAGATGTTGGTGCGAGATTGCACCAACTCTTCGGGCCGCCGGCGTCAGCTCAGGAGGCGGCTGCGTCCGGCTCGCCCGCCGTGCCGTCCAGGATCGCCCGGGCCGCGCCGGCCGCCCGCGCGCCGTAGCCGCCGCCGAACATCACCGCGTGGACGAGCAGCGGATGCAACTGGTGCAGCGGCACCCGCTGTCGCCAGCCGTCGGTCAGCGGCGCCGCCTCGTGATAGGCGTCCTGCAGCCGCTGCAGATGCGGCGCGCCGAACAGGCTCAGCATGGCCAGGTCGGTCTCTCGGTGGCCGCCATGCGCAGCCGGGTCGACGATCCATGCCCGGCCGTCGCCGCCCCACACCACGTTGCCGGACCACAGATCGCCGTGCAGCCGGGCCGGCGGCTCCTCGGGACCGGCGAACTCGCCGAGCCGCGCCACCAGGCTCTCGATCGCGGCCGCGTCGTCGGCCTCGATGTGGTGCCGATCGCGGGCCGCCTTGAGGTACGGCAGGATCCGCCGCGTCGCGTAGAACTCGGCCCAGGTCGGCGCCGGGCCGTTGGGCAGCGGGACGATGCCGATGTAGCCGTCGGAGTCGGCGCCGAACGCGTCGGCGCCCACGGCATGCGTCGCCGCCAGGCCGCGTCCGAGCCGTTCGGCCGCCTCGGCAGTCGGGCGACTCGGCTCGACCCAGGCGAGGACGAGGCAGTCCTCATCGGCCGCATAGACCTCGGGTACGGCGGCCCCGCCGGCTTCGCGGAGCCAGCGGAGTCCGTTCGCCTCGACGGTGAAGAAGCCGGCCGGTGCGTGCGGCCGCGTCTTCATCAGCGCCGAGCGGCCGTCGCTCAGTCGCAGTCGGGTCGCGGTACAGATGTCGCCGCCGGCCACTGGCGTCGTCGCGACCACACTCGTGTCGAGGAGCCGTTCGGCTCGCGCGGCGATCGTTCCCATCCGGGCCATGCCTACGCAGCCTACGACGATTCGGTGCCGAGGACCGCTTCCCGCGGGTCTCGCCGGAGCGTCTCAACCAGCGCGTTCGCCGTACGTTCGACGATCGCGAAGACCTCTTCGAAGCCGTCGGCGTCGCCGTACCAGGGGTCGGGCACCGAGCGATTCTCGTCGGTCGCGAGCGGATCGAAGTCGCGGAACCGGCGGATTCGCTGCCGGTCCGAATCGTTGCGCGCCTGGCGTCGCAGGTCGGTCGCGTTGGCGTCGTCCATGGCGAGCAGCAGGTCGTACGCGTCGAACCAGCGGGTGTCGAACTGCTTGGCGCGATGGCCGCTGCCGTCGTAGCCCTCAGCTTTCAGCTGGGCGGCCGCCCGCGGGTCCATCGGCTCCCCGATGTGCCAGTCGCCGGTGCCGCTCGAGCCGACCACGATCCGGTCGTCGAGCCCGGCGTCTCGGACCTTGGCGGCCAGGACAACCGCTGCCATGGGAGATCGGCAGATGTTCCCGAGACAGACCAGCCCGACCCGAAACGGCCGGGCCTCGGTCACTGCAGCTCCCGCGTCCGGTAGCGGTAGCGGCGGTCGCCCGTGAAGCTCATCTCCAGCGCAGCCGTCACGAGCGAGATGACCAGCGCGCCGCCGATCGCGGTCCAGAACCCTTCGACATGGAAGTCGACGTCGGCCTGACCGGCCACCCAGGCGGCGAACTTGAGCATCAGCGCGTTGATGACCAGCAGCGCCAGACCCAGCGTCAGGATGATGAACGGAATCGACAGCAGCTTGATGATCGGCGCGATGAAGGCGTTGATCAGGCCGAGGATCGCGCCTACCACCAAGAGCGTCACCACCCGGTCGGTCGTCGTGTCACCGCCGACGCTGATTCCCGGGAAGATCCAGGCCGCGATGGCCACGGCACCTGCGTTGAAGATCACCACTGCGATTGCGCGACCCATGCCGCCATGGTGGCACGTCCGCGGTTCGGCCGATAAGTCGTTGCCCGATCGTCCGCTTGCTGGGGACGATGACGCCATGCCCGCTCGCGACGACTTCGCCGACCTGCTCGCCGAAGGCCTGGCCGTCGACGTCGAGGCGCACTGGGGAGCCGGATTCCTCGACGGTCGCTATCTGCCCGGCCGGCCATCGTGGACCTGGCCCGAGGTGACTCGGCCCTATCTCGACGGGGCCGAGCGGCTGCTCGACATGGGCACCGGCGACGGGTCCCAGCTACGGACCCTCGAACCCTGGCCGGCCTGCACGATCGCGTACGAGGAGTGGTGGCCGACCGTCCCGACCGCCGCCCGTACGCTCCACCCGCATGGCGCCCAGGTGGTCGTCTGTCTCGGCGCGGACGACAACACGGCGTCGGAGCGAACCCGGCCCGGGCTGCCGTTCGCGAATGAGTCGTTCGACGTGATCGTCAATCGGCACGAGGCGTTCGACCCGCAAGACATGCGACGGCTGCTGCGACCTGGCGGTGCCTTCGTCACACAGCAGGTGGGCGGCGACGAGGAGACCGGCCTTCGGGCGCTGCTGGGTCTGGCGCCGCAGGTGCATGCCGACTGGACCCTGGCGGTGGCGCGATCGCAGCTGAGCGGGGCTGGGCTGTCGCTCGTCGACGGAGCGGAGGAGCGGGTGCCGACCCGGTTCACCGACATCGCGGCCTTCGTCGCGTACGTCCGGAGTGTGCCGTGGAGCGTGCCCGAGTTCGACCCGGCGACGATGCGGGATCGGCTGGCGGCTCTGCACGAGCGGTGCGTACGAGACGGCGGGATCGAGACTGGCTCGCATCGGTTCTGGGTCGCGGCGCGCTTGGACTAAGCCTGAATCCGTGGACCCCCGCCCTGCTGCGCGGCCCTCGGAGGGCGCCTCGCTGCGTTGTCGTCGCTCGACGAACTATCCAGTGCGCCTTCGCTCCTCCGCCTTGCGAGGCACTCCACCGAGAACCGCTCGCGACGGCCGCGGGTCCACGGATTCAGGCTAGAGTCCGCCGCATGACAGCGTCGTCGGACCCCTCACTCCCGCAGATCCGGGCCGCGCTGGACGCGATCCCGAGCTACGTGGCGGGCAAGCCGCCGCCGTCGCGACCGGGGATCGCGACGTACAAATTGTCGAGCAACGAGAACCCGTACCCGCCGTTGCCCGGTGTGCTCGAGGCCGTCGCCCAGGCCACCACGCGGTTCAACCGCTACCCCGACATGGGAGCGAGCGCGCTATACGCCGCCATCGCCAAGCGGTTCGATGTGCCCGAGTCCGACCTGGCGGCGGGCACCGGCTCGGTCGCGGCGCTCTATCACCTGCTGCAGGCGACCTGCGAGGCCGGCGACGAGGTCGTCTATGCCTGGCGGTCGTTCGAGGCCTACCCGATCGCGGTCCCGCTGACCGGCGCCACCAGCGTCCGGGTGCCAGTCACTCTGGACGGCCGCCACGACCTGCCCGCGATGGCCGACGCCGTCACCGATCGGACCCGGGTCGTGATCGTGTGCTCGCCGAACAACCCGACCGGACCCGCCGTGCATCGCGACGAGCTGCTGTCGTTCATCGAGCGCGTCCCGTCACGGGTGCTGATCGTGATCGACGAGGCGTACCGCGAGTTCATCCGCGACCCGGACGTCATCGACCCGGTCGAGATCTACCGCGACCGGGACAACGTCGCCATCCTGCGTACGTTCTCCAAGGCGTACGGGCTCGCCGGTCTCCGGATCGGCTTCGCGATCGCGCCGCGCCGGATCGCCGATGCGATCCGCAAGGCCGCGCTGCCGTTCGGGATCTCGCAGATCGCCCAGGACGCCGCCGTGGCATCGCTCGCGGCCGAGGAGGCGCTGTTCGAGCGCGTCGAGGCCCTGGTCGTGGAGCGGGCCCGGGTCGACCAGGCACTACGCGAGCAGGGCTGGGACCTGCCCGAGAGCCAGGCCAACTTCGTGTGGATGGGGCTCGGCGAGGACACGATGGAGTTCGCCGGCGCCTGTGCCGAGGCCGGCATCATGGTGCGTCCGTTCGCCGGCGACGGGGCCCGGGTCACGATCGGCGAGGTCGAGGCGAACGACGTGTTCCTCCGGATCGCGGAAGCCTGGCGCCGGCGTTGAGTCGACCTGGCAGCATGGCCGGGGTGACCCTCGACATTCGCGCCCTTCTCGAGCTTCGCAGCTGGACGGTCTTCGACGTCGACGACGACGGACGGGTGCTGGCCGGCTACGACGGCTCCGGTTCGATGCAGCTGGTCGAGCTCGACGCGGCCGGCTCGCCGACGCCACTGACGGCCCTGCCAGGGCCGTGCTCGGGGCGCTACCTGCGTGGCGAGCGAGCGGTCGTCGTCCAGCACGACGACGGCGGCAACGAGCGCGGTCAGCTCTCGATCCTGCGGCTCGATCCGTTGCCGTCGGAGCCGGTCGGCCTGGACGATCTCGAGCCGCTGGTCCACGACGAGCGCTACATGCACACGCTGGTCGACATCCGGCCGGGCGAGGTCGCGTACACGACCAACCGGCGCAACGAGGTCGACTTCGACGTCGTCGTACGCCGGCTCGACGACGGGTCCGAGACGGTGCTCTACGCCGCCGGTGGCTTCGTCATGGACGTCACGCTGGCCACTGCAGGTCCGCGGGCCTTGGTCACGCTGGCCTCGCTTCAGCCCGCGTCGACGCAGGTACGCCTGGCCGAGCCGGGATCCCTGCGTGACGTGACCGACGCCGACGACCACGCGTCGCACGGTGGCGCGCACCTGCTGCCGGACCGGAGTCTGGTGATGGCGTCCAACCACGGTCGCGAGTTCGAGGCGGTGGTCCGGGTCGACGAGTCCGGCGGCTGGCGGTGGCTGATCGAGTCCGACGACCACGACATCGGCGTCACCCCCTCGCCGGATGGCCAGACCCTGCTCGTATCCCACCTGGTTGACGGCGGCACGGCCCTGGCTATCCACGACGGCGACGGCAGGCATCGCTACGACATCGACCTTCCCGCGGACGGCATCGCCTGGGGTGTCTGGTCGGCCGACGGTCGCTACGTCGCGATCGCGCTGGTCGCGCCGACCCTGCCGGGCGCGGTCCTCCGGCTTGACATCGAGCCCGGCGCGGTCGAGCCGCTGGTCTCGGCTGCCGACGACATCCCCTCGGACATCCGGACCGCGCTCGTCGAGCCGACCAGCCATCGGGTGCCGACCCGCGACGGCGAGCAGATCCCGTGCTTCGTCTACGCCCCGCGCGACGGTGCCAGCGGATCGGTCGTGATCAACATCCACGGTGGGCCGGAGGGCCAGGCGCAGCGGATCTTCAACCCGGTCGTCCAGGGTCTGGTCGCCGCCGGGCACATCGTCCTGGTGCCCAACGTTCGCGGGTCGACCGGCTACGGCAAGCGCTGGTACTCCATGGACGACGTCAAGCTGCGCCTTGAGTCGGTGGCCGATCTCGCCGACCTGCGGGCCTGGGTCCCGACGGTCGGCGGCGATCCGGATCGAGTCGCGCTCTACGGCGGAAGCTACGGCGGCTACATGGTGCTCGCCGGCCTGTCGATGCAGCCCGACCTGTGGGCGGTCGGGGTCGAGGTGGTCGGCATCTCGTCACTCGTGACGTTCCTCGAGAACACCTCCGACTACCGGCGGGCGATCCGGGAGCGCGAGTACGGCCGGCTCGAGTCCGATCGGGAGTTCCTCGTCGAGGCGTCGCCGCTGACCCATCTCGATGCGATGCGTACGCCGTTGTTCGTGATCCATGGCGCCAACGACCCCCGCGTACCCCTGTCGGAGTCGGAGCAGATCAAGGCCGCCCTGGACGCGAAGGGTGTGCCGTGTGAGCTGCTCGTGTTCGCCGACGAGGGACACGGCCTCGCGAAGCGGGTGAACCGGCTCGACGCGTATCCCGCGGCGCTCGCCTTCCTGGCCGAGCATCTAGCCCGCTGACTCAGGACGTCACCGGCGATCCAGGTGGCGCACCTGCGCGATGAGGACGGCTATCACCATAAGCACCGCGGACACGAAGTAGACCGATTCGTAGCGAAAGAGCCAATGTCCGCTTAGCACTC
>DATFRX010000364.1:0-4678 GCA_035262905.1 Nocardioidaceae bacterium | reverse complement strand
CCGGCGTGATGGTGGCCAGCGTGCCCTACCAGCTCCGCTCGTCCGAGGCCGCCCGGCGCCGCGCCGCTCGCGAGGACCATGCCCCCGGCGAGATCCGGCGCGGCGCTCGAATGGGCCGCGACGAGTAGTCCCGGCGAGCTAGCCCGCCTTGCGCCGCAGCGCCCGCACCGCGAGGAACGAGAAGACCACGGCGATGCCGGCCGCCCAGATCAGCGACGTGATGATCGGCTGCGCCTCGGCGCCGGTCACCATCAGCCCGCGGCAGGCGTCAGCCAGCACGCTGACCGGATTGTTCTCGACGATCGGCTGCAGCCAGCCGGGCATCGTGTCGGCCGGTGCGAAGACGTTGCTGATGAACGTGATCGGGAAGAGCGCAGTGAAACCGAACAACTGCACGTGCTCGGGGTCCTTGGCGACCACGCCGACCAGCACCGACACCCACGAGAACGCCAGGGCGAACACCAGCACCAGCGCGACGGCGCCGAGTAGGCCGAAGACCGAGGTCTCGATCCGGAAGCCCAGCACATAGCCGACGGCGAGCAGCAGCGCGAACGACCAGGCCTGCTTGACCATGTCGGCGGCGATCCGACCAGCGAGCGGAGCCCACCGGGCGATCGGCAGCGAGCGAAGCCGGTCGAAGACGCCCTTGGTCAGGTCGGTGTTGAGCCCCATGCCGACATACATCGTCACGAAGAACATGTTCATCACGATCAGGCCGGGCAGTGTGATCGTCAGGTAGGCGGCGGGGGAGCCGCCGATCGCGCCGCCGAACACGTAGGTGAACAGCAGCACGAACAGGATCGGCTGGAAGCTGAAGTCGCCGAGCTCCCACGGGTTGTGGCGGATCTGAACCAGAGTCCGCCAGGCCAGCGTCATGGACTGGCGCAGGCCGTCGATCGGCCCGATCCGGCTCGGCAGGTCGCGGGGGATCGGCTCGACAGGGGTCACCGCGGTCATCGCAGGGCCTCCTCGGCTTCGGTCTCGGCGGTATCGGACGAATCCTCCGGCTCGGCCGGGTGTCCGGTGAGGGAGAGGAACACCTCGTTGAGGCTGGCGCTGCGCAGGGACAGCTCGGTGATCACGATGCCGGCGTCGTCGAGGCGTCGTACGACGGCCGGGAGGACGGCCGGATCGACCACGGAGGCGGTGACCAAGCCGCCCTCGACCTCGGGAGTCGACTGAGTCAGATCGCCCACGACCGCGGCGACCGTCGAGATGTCGGAGAGCTCGGCCGGCCGGACGTTGAGGCACTGGGATCCGGTCTTGGCCTTCAACTCGTCCGGGGTGCCGGTGGCGATCACCTTGCCGTGGTCGATGACGGCGATGTCGTCGGCCAGCTCGTCGGCCTCCTCGAGGTATTGGGTGGTCAGCAGGACGGTGACGCCGCTGGCCACCATGCTGCGGATCAGACCCCACAGCTGGATCCGGGCCCGCGGGTCGAGGCCCGTGGTCGGCTCGTCCAAATAGAGCAGCCGAGGGCGTCCCACGATGCTGGCGGCCAGGTCGAGGCGGCGCCGCATGCCGCCGGAGTAGGTCTTCGCGGCCCGGTCAGCGGCGTCGGCCAGGCCGAAGTCGGCCAGCAGCTCGCTCGCCCGGGCCTTGGCGTCGGGCTTGGGGATGCCGAGCAGCCGCCCGATCAGCAGCAGGTTCTCGGCGCCGGTGAGCATCTCGTCGACCGCGGCGTACTGCCCGGTGAGGCCGATCAGCTGGCGGACCTGGTGGGCGTCGCGCACGACGTCGTAGCCGGCGACGGTGGCGTGGCCCGCGTCGGGGGTGAGCAGCGTGGACAGCACCCGGACGGCAGTGGTCTTGCCGGCTCCGTTAGGACCGAGGAGGCCGAGCACGCTGCCGGTGCGGACTTCGAGGTCGATGCCGTCGAGTGCGGTCGTCTCGCCGAAGCGTTTCACTAGTCCTTCGGCGCGGATCGCCTGATCCATGCATCTGCTCCTGTCTCGAGTTACGGGCTTGAATGTGGTGATAACGCAGACCACTGACAGTCGCGGGTGTGATCCGGGCAACACCGTGGGGACGGGCAGCATTCCACGTCCTCACGGGTACAGACCGGGGTGCCGCGTAAAACTCATCGGTCCACCTCGTGTATCTTGATATCAAGACAACTTGGAGGCGTTTCCATGGCGACCGGAAGCAAGGACACGTTCGGAGCGGCGTCGACGCTGCGGGTGGGCGAACAGGCGTACGAGATCTTCCGCCTGGATGCGGTACGGGGCGACGGACTCGACGTCGACACCCTGCCGTACAGCCTGAAGATCCTGCTGGAGAACCTGCTGCGGACCGAGGACGGCGCCAACATCACCGCCGACGACATCCGCGCGCTGGCCGGCTGGGATCCGGCCGCCGAGCCGAGTACCGAGATCCAGTTCACGCCGGCCCGGGTGATCATGCAGGACTTCACCGGAGTGCCGTGCGTCGTCGACCTCGCCACCATGCGGGAGGCGATGGCCGACCTGGGCGGCGACCCGGAGAAGATCAACCCGCTGGCGCCGGCCGAGTTGGTCATCGACCACTCCGTCATCGCCGACGTCTTCGGCAGCACCGACGCCTTCCGGCGCAATGTCGAGATCGAGTATCAGCGCAATCGGGAGCGCTACCAGTTCCTGCGCTGGGGCCAGGGCGCCTTCTCCGACTTCAAGGTGGTCCCGCCGGGCACCGGCATCGTCCACCAGGTCAACCTCGAGCACCTGGCCCGCGTCGTGTTCACCCGCGACGGCACTGCCTACCCCGACACTCTGGTCGGGACCGACTCGCACACCACGATGGTCAACGGCCTCGGCGTCGTGGGCTGGGGCGTCGGCGGCATCGAGGCGGAGGCCGCCATGCTCGGTCAGCCGGTGTCGATGCTGATTCCGCGCGTCGTCGGGTTCAAGCTGTCCGGTGAGCTGCCCGAGGGCGCCACCGCGACCGACCTGGTGCTCACCATCACCGAGATGCTGCGCAAGCACGGTGCGGTCGGGAAGTTCGTCGAGTTCTTCGGCCCCGGCGTCAGTGCGGTGCCGCTGGCCAACCGGGCCACGATCGGCAACATGAGCCCCGAGTACGGCTCGACCATCGCGGTGTTCCCGATCGACGCCGAGACCGTGTCGTACCTCCGGCTCACCGGCCGCGACGAGGAGCAGATCGCGCTGGTCGAGGCGTACGCGAAGGAGCAGGGTCTGTGGCACGACCCCGACGCCGAGCCGCGCTACTCCGACCATCTCGAGCTCGACCTGTCGACCGTGGTGCCGTCGATCGCCGGCCCGAAGCGGCCGCAGGACCGGGTGTCGCTGGCTGACGCGAAGCCGGCATTCCGCAGCGTGCTCCCGGACTTCGTCGGCGAGGAGAAGGCCGACGAGAAGGGCTACGACGAGGCCGAGGCGGAGTCCTTCCCCGCCTCCGACGTGCCCGCCTTCCACGGCCAGAACGGCGCGGCGCCACCGCAGGAGTACGTCTCGGCGGCGTCGACCGCCGACGGACGGCCGACCAAGCCGACCCAGATCACGCTCTCCGACGGCACGACCTGCGAGCTCGACCACGGCGCGGTCGTCATCGCGGCCATCACGTCGTGCACCAACACGTCCAACCCGAGCGTCATGGTCGGGGCCGCGCTGCTCGCCAAGAACGCCGTGGACCGCGGCCTGGCCCGCAAGCCGTGGGTCAAGACGACGCTGGCCCCCGGCTCCAAGGTGGTCATGGACTACTACGACCGGGCCGGGCTCACGCCGTACCTCGAGAAGCTCGGCTTCAACCTGGTCGGCTACGGCTGCACCACCTGCATCGGCAACTCCGGACCGCTGATCCCCGAGGTGAGCCAGGCGGTCAACGACGCGGACCTGTCGGTCGTGTCGGTGCTGTCCGGCAACCGCAACTTCGAGGGCCGGATCAACCCCGACGTGAAGATGAACTACCTCGCGTCGCCGCCGCTGGTCGTCGCGTACGCGCTGGCCGGGTCGATGGACGTGGACCTGATGACCGAGCCGCTCGGCCAGGACTCACAGGGCGAGGACGTGTTCCTCCGGGACATCTGGCCGAGCCCGGCCGAGGTCGAGCAGGTCGTCGGGTCGGCGCTCGCATCGGAGATGTTCACGACCGGCTACGACGACGTCTTCGCGGGCGACGACGAGTGGCGCTCGCTGCCGACGCCGACCGGCGACATCTTCGAGTGGGAGGACGACTCCACGTACGTCCGGAAGCCGCCGTACTTCGACGGGATGACGACCCAGCCGACAGCGGTCACCGACATCGCCGGCGCCCGGGTGCTCGCCAAGCTCGGCGACTCGGTGACGACCGACCACATCTCACCGGCCGGGGCGATCAAGAAGGACTCGCCGGCCGGGATCTACCTCGCCGAGCACGGTGTCGAGCAGCGGCACTTCAACTCCTACGGTTCGCGGCGCGGCAACCACGAGGTGATGATCCGCGGGACGTTCGCGAACATTCGGCTGCGCAACCAGCTCGCGCCAGGCACCGAGGGCGGCTTCACGCGTGACCTCACGCAGTCCGATGGGCCCGTGACGACGATCTACGACGCCGCCCAGGCCTATGCCGCCGCGGGGACGCCACTGGTGATCCTGGCCGGCAAGGAGTACGGCTCCGGCTCGTCCCGTGACTGGGCGGCCAAGGGCACGGCGCTGCTCGGCGTACGCGCGGTGATCGCCGAGTCGTACGAGCGGATCCACCGGTC
>DATFRX010000363.1:0-2139 GCA_035262905.1 Nocardioidaceae bacterium | reverse complement strand
CGGAATGGGCTCAGTCTCTCGCTCTGGGCAGGGGTACGGAAACCCGGGCGCGTCGGCCCCTACGCCCGCCCGGAGGACCTGAGTATTCCACGCGTCCACAGATCGCGCGCAGCCCCGCACCTCACTGTGGACGGTCGGCCGTTTCACCGCTCATTCGCCGGTTCGCCAGCGACGGATTGCGCCGTCGCGACTCGGCCACGCGTTCTGTCGTGATATCCGCTGACACGTCGGCTTCCGCCTCGCCTGCCCCTGCCACGACGATCCCCATCGGGTCCACGATCACGCTGCGCCCGGAGTAACTGGGGCCACACTGCGCAGCGCCGAGGACGTACACCGTGTTCTCGATCGCCCGGGCTCGCAGCAGGGTCACCCAGTGGTCCTCCTTGAGTGGACCGCGCACCCAGGCAGCGGGGACCACGAAGGCATCGGCGCCATCGTCGACGAGCAGCCTCGCGAACTCGGGGAACCGCAGGTCGTAGCAGGTCAGCAGACCCAGCCGGAAGCCGTCGACCTCGAACGTCACCGGCGCGATCGGCCCGGCCGACAGCCGGTCCGACTCGAGGAAGCCGAAGGAGTCGTAGAGGTGGACCTTGCGGTACGACGTGACCAACTCGCCCGACGGGCCGATCACGACCGCGGTGTTGTACGGGAGGCCGCCGGACTCGTGCCGCTCGAAGATGTGACCGACGATGGTCGTCCGGAGCGACTGCGCTTGCTCCGACAGCATCTCGACGAACGGCCCGTCGACCGACTCGGCATCGGTCGCGAGGTCATGGTCCGGGGCGCCGAAGTCGTGCATCGAGGCCTCGGGCATCGCGACCAGGTCGGCAGCGGACCCGTCGAGTCGCTCCAGCCGCTTGCGTACCGCGACGCGGTTGTGCTCCGAGTCGGTGGTCGACGTCAGCTGCAGCAGCACGACGCGCATGACGACTCCTCTCGGCCGACTTGTCAGCCGTGGTCCGGCGCTCGTCGCCAGTCTTCCACCCCGGCCAAGAGTCGCCGCTGGAGCGATGCGGGCGCCCTCGACGAGCGGATGCTGTGGGCTGCGATCGCGGCCATCTCGTCGTCCGACAACGCCAGTGACTCGCGACCGATGGCGTACTGCCCGGCGAGTCCGACGCCGAACAGCAGCGGGTCGTCGCTCGCCAATGCCACCGGTACGCCGGCCGCGAGCAGTTGCCGGACCGGGATCGAGTCGAGCCGATGCACGCCGAGCGGCGGGTACGACGTCGGGCAGATCTCCAAGGCGACCTGCCGATCGGCGAGGAGTTCCATCGTGGCCGGATCGGTCGCCGCCGCTGTGCCGTGTCCGATCCGCCCAGCGCCGAGCAGTTCGACGCAGTCGCGGACGTGGCTCGCCGGTGTGTAGAACCCCGCATGCGGCGTCGCGAGCAGTCCAGCCGCTGTGGCGATGCGGAAGGCCGGTGCGAAGTCGGCCACCTCGCCTCGGCGCTCGTCGTTGGACAGCCCGAAGCCGACCACACCGTCGCCGGCGTAGTCGACCGCCAGTCGGGCCAGCCGTTCGGCGTGCGCCGGCGACCGGGCCCAGCTCGAGGCGACGATGACACCGACCGGGATCGGTGCCGCGTTCGCCGCGGTGAGCACGGCTTCGAGCGCCTCGCGGAGTCCGCCCAGGCGCGGCACGTAGGAAGTCGGATCGACCTGGATCTCGAGCCAGCCACAGCCGTCGGCCGCATCGTCGGTCGCCGCCTCGACGAGCACCCGCCGGATGTCGTCGGGAGTACGAATCAGCGCGCGGGCGGCGTCGTACCGGGTCTGGAACGCCACCCACTCGCGTACCTCTCGGCCGTCGTACTCCGGCACCGGCAGGCCGCGCGCCTCGGCGAGCTCGCGCAGTGTCTCGGGTCGCATCGCGCCGGTCAGATGAAGGTGCAGTTGGGCCTTCGGCAGCGTGATCAGGGCGCGGGCCACAACCTCACTCCGGCGCGGCCTCGACGACGGCACCCTGCGCCTCGACCAGGGCGATCGCGCCGGCGAGATCCAACGTCGCGCCACGCAGCGTCGCGAATGCCAGATCGGCCGCCTGGAGATTGGCGCCGCGGAGGTCGGCGTCGTCGAGCCGGGCCTTGCGCAGGGTCGCCCGCGACAGGTCGCAACGCAGCAGCGACGCCCCGGTGA
>DATFRX010000362.1:0-10233 GCA_035262905.1 Nocardioidaceae bacterium | reverse complement strand
ACCACCACGACCCCGTTCGACATGGTCGTGATGAACAACCTGGATCGGTACCACCTGGTGATCGACGTGATCGACCGGGTGCCCGGCCTCGGACAGAAGGCCGCGCAGCTGCGACAGGACATGACTGACATGCGGACCCGGCACTGGGCCTACGTCCGCGAGCACGGCGAGGATCTGCCGGAGGTCCGCGATTGGGTCTGGCCCAGCTGATGCGGGTCCTCGTCGTCAACGCCGGGTCGTCGAGCCTTCGGCTGCGGCTGCTCGGGTCCGACGACCAGGTGCTGTCCGACCGCCATCTGGAGAACTGGGACGGCGATGCGCCTGACGAGGTCGCGACCTGGCTCGGCGAGCTGGACGGCGTCGACGCGATCGGGCATCGGGTGGTGCATGGGGGGCCGGAGTTCCGTACGGCAACGACTTTGGACGACAAGGTCGAGGTCCGGATCGAGTCGTTCACGACGCTGGCGCCGTTGCATCAGCCCCGCGCCCTGGCCGGCATCCGCATGACCCGCGAGCTGCTGCCGGACGTACCTGCGGTCGCCTGCTTCGACACCGCCTACCACGCGACGCTGCCGGCGGCGTCTGCCACGTATGCCCTGCCAGCGGCGTGGCGGGAGCAGTGGGATCTACGGCGCTACGGCTTCCACGGCCTGTCGCACTCGTACGCCGCGCGGCAGGCGGTCGAGCTGCTCGCGCCGCACCCGGTGACTCGGATCGTCACCTGTCATCTCGGCGCGGGCGCGTCGCTGTGCGCGTCGAAGCAGGGGCGCTCGGTCGACACCACGATGGGATTCACCCCGCTCGAGGGTCTGGTCATGGCGACCCGATCCGGCTCGGTCGATCCGGGCATGTTGCTGTGGCTCGAGCGCGAGGGCGGACTGTCAGTCGACGAACTGTCCGAGGGCCTCGAGCACCGGGCCGGACTCGCCGGGCTCAGCGGTACCTCCGGCGACATGCGGGAGGTGCTCGACGCCCGGGAGCGAGGCGACCGAGCGGCCCGACTGGCCTTCGACGTCTACGTACATCGGGTCGTCGGCGAGCTGGCCCGGATGGTGACGTCGCTCGGCGGCGTGGACGCGGTCGCGTTCACCGGTGGCGTGGGGGAGCACGCCGCCGAGGTCCGAGCGGAGGTGGTGGCGCGATTGGGTTTCCTCGGACTCGCGATCGAAGCCGACGCCAACGCGAAGGCCAACGCAGACGCGGATCTGAGCGCCCTCGGCGCCACCGTTGCAACCCTGGTCGTCACCGCCCGCGAGGATCTCGAGATCGCCCGCCAGGTGCGCGAAGCACTCGACTGAGCTCGGGGCCGGGACAAGCGACTCGCACCGAGCCTGCGCATCCTCCCAGGGAAGACGCGCAAGCCCGGCGCGAGAAGGTGGCGCTACTCAGCTCGGGTCAGGAGCGCCGAGCGAACGCCAGTAGTCGTTGAGAGCCCCGTTGGTCTTGACGAACCAGATGATGCCGCCGACGATCGGCAGCAGGATCCAGCAGCCCGTGACGGCAGTGACCGGCGGCTGCTGACCGCGCCGCTCGTAGGCCTTGCCAGTCTCGCTGGACGTCAGGAACGGCATCACGATGCCGACGAAGATGGCCAGGATCAGGGCGACGCCGCCGCCGATGCCCTCGCCGGTGTGGTTCTTCAGCTCCTCGTGGCGCTTGAAGTACCAGTACCAGCCGTAGATGCCCAACGTGATGATGAACAGCAGGATGCAGATCCCGGTCCTGCGGATCTCGCCGATCGGCCCCTGACCGTATTGCTGCACGGCGCCGTACTGCTGTCCGTAAGCCTGTTGCTCATATCCCTGCTGCGGATACGGCTGCTGCCCGTAACCCGGTTGCTGTTGCTGTTCATAGCCTGGCTGCGGCTGTTGACCGTACCCACCAGGCTGTTGTTCGGAACCTTGTTGCGGGTACGGCTGCTGACCGTACCCCCCGGGCTGGCCTTGCGGCTGCCCAGGCTGTTGCTGCCCCTCTCCCCCGCTGGGATTCGGGGGGCCCTGCTCGGTCATGTCTCCTCCGAAGGGGTGGATGGTACGTGGCCAACACACTAGGGCAACCCGGGTCGACAATGGGGCTCTTCAGCAGCATGGCGTCTGCGCGTCGCTGCCCTGGGAGACTGGCGCCGTGCACGTCGCATTACAGGTGGTGTCCATCGCCGCCACCGTCGTCGTCTTCACAGCCCTTGCCCGGCGGTACGGCTTTTCGGCACCGGTGTTCTTGTTGTCGGCGGGCATTGTCGCGTCGTATGTGCCGTTCATCGACAACGTCACGCTGACGCCGGAGTTCGTCCTCCTCGGGCTGTTGCCGCCGTTGCTGTACGCCGCGTCGTTGCGTACGTCGCTGATCGACTTCCGCCGGAACCGTCGTCCGATCGCCTTGCTGTCCGTCGGTCTGGTCCTGTTCACGATGGCCGGGGTCGCCGTCGTCGTCTGGTGGGTGCTGCCGGTCGGATGGGCGGCCGCCTTCGCACTCGGCGCGGTCGTTGCGCCACCCGATGCAGTCGCCGCGACTGCGATCGCCCGCAAGGTCGGAATGCCGCGTCGGGTCGTGACGATCCTCCAGGGCGAGAGCCTGCTCAACGACGCGACCGCGCTGGTGTCCCTGCGGACCGCGATCGCGGCGATGGCCGGCACCGTCGCAGCGGTGCAGATCGCCCGCGAGTTCCTCCTGTCCGCGCTCGGCGGCGTTGCCATCGGCATCGCGGTGGCGCTCGTCGTGGGCGCGGTGCGACGGCGGATCCAGGACGACCTCTCCGACGTGGCGGTGTCGTTGCTGACGCCGTGGATCGCCTACCTGCCGGCCGAGGAGTTGCACGCGTCCGGCGTACTCGCCGTCGTCGTGGCCGGGCTCATCCTCGGACACCGGGCCCAGATGATCCAGTCGGCAACGGCCAGAGTGCTCGAGCGCACCAACTGGCTGACCATCGAGTTCCTGTTGGAGAACGCGGTCTTCTTCCTAATCGGCATGCAGGTACGCGAGGTCGTCAACGATCTGGCCGACAGCAGCCTGCCGACGAGCCAGATCGTCGCGGCCGCGCTCCTGACCTTGCTGGCGGTCATGGTGCTGCGGTTCGTCTGGGTCTTCCCGGCCGCGTACTTGCCACGTTTGATTCCGTCGATCCGAGAATCCGAGCCGGCTCCGACCTGGCAGACGATCACGCTCGTCTCGTGGGCCGGCATGCGCGGTGTCGTGACGCTGGCCGCGGTGTTCCTCCTGCCCCAGGACACGCCCTATCGGGAGGTCTTCGTCGCGGTCGCCTTCACGGTCACGGCCGGCACGCTGGTGCTGCAGGGGCTGAGCCTGCCCTGGCTGGTACGCGTCCTCCGGGTCTCGGGTCCGGACCCCGACGAGGATGCGCTCCAGGCCGCCAGCGTCTACCAACGCGCTGCGACCGCCGGACTTCGGGCACTGGATCGCGAGCTCACCGGCGACGAGCCGGACGAGATCGTGGAGCGGTTGCGCCGTCGTAGCCTGGAGCGAGCCAATGCCGTATGGGAGCTGCTTGGCACGCAGGCCGAGACACCGAGCGTGGTCTATGCCAGGCTGCGATCGCGGATGCTGATCGCCGAGCGGGCCGAGGTGCTCCGAGTACGGAGGCTCGGGCTGGTCGACCAGGACGTGCTGAGTCAGGTGCTCGGCGCTCTCGACGTGGAGGAGACGGTTCTTGACAAGGCAGTGGAGCGCAGCGCTGAAGCGCGCGAGACCGAATTGCGGCCCCCGGTGAGTCAGGCCGGATGCGAGGACCTGCGGACCTACGAGCAGCCGCCGCGGCCCCATACGCCGGAAGGCTGCGAGGACTGTCTGCGCGACGGGACGTCATGGGTGCACCTGCGGCTGTGCATGGTCTGCGGCAAGGTCGGCTGTTGCGACTCGTCGCCGCAGCGGCATGCCACTGCCCATTGGCACGAGTCGGACCACCCGGTGATGCGGAGCTTCGAGACCGGTGAGGCCTGGCGCTGGTGCTTCCCGCACCAGCTGGTCGGCTGATCGGTCACTCGTGGCGCGCTGATCAGCCACTCGTGGTGCGCTGATCAGCCACTTGTGGTGCTGATGGGTCAGCGCCGGCTCACTGCAACTGCGCCGTGGACCACACCCGGCCGTCGTCGGTGACCAGCTCCATGCCGACGACGTGGCCATGTGGTGCCTTGGTGATCCAGGTGCTGCCGGCGGGATCGTCGACGGACCATCGACCGGCGTCGACCATGCGGCCGCCCTTGAGCAGGATCCGGCAGTGGTACGGAATGCCGACCGCCGGATTCGAGATGCTGATCACGACGACCGGCTTGCCCTCGATCGAGCTGACCGACGCGGTGCCGACGACGTCGCCGTCGGACGTACGCAGTAGCGATGTGTCGCCGGCCAGCGGTGGGTTGCTGGACTCGGAGTCGCCCCACACCGAGACGGCCACGGCGCCGCCGACCAGGGCGAGCACGACCGCCGCGGCCGCTACGAGGAGCCGACCCCGCCAGGGATGCCGCGGCGGGGCGGTCGGTGAGCCGCTCATCGCGCCGATGGTCGTGAGGACCCGCTGGTCGAAGCCGACCGGTGGCGCGATGTCCGGTGCGGCCGGCAGGACCGCGTCGACGGCGACCGAGATCGCGTCGTAGGCGGACCGGCACTGCGCGCAGTCGACCAGGTGCCGGATCAGCTGGCTGCGCCGGGGCTCGTCGATGTCGCCGAGCGCCAGCTCGACGAGTTCGTCGTCAGGATGGAGCGGATGCTCAGTCATGGCGCTCCTCCTGCATCGATTGACGGAGCCGACGGAGTCCGCTGCGGATGCGGGTCTTGGCGGTCCCGAGGGGAATGCCCTCGCGCTGACTGATCTCAGCCGCCGTACAGCCGCCGATCACGGCCAGGACGACCGCCCTGGCCTGTTCCTTCGGAATCGCGGTCAGCCGGCGTACGGCGTGTTCGCGCTCCAGCCTACGGAGCGCCGCCTCGGCCGGGTCCGGCGCTGTCATCGAGTCGTGGAGGAGTTGGTCAAGTTGCTCCTGGTCGGTCGGCGTGGTCCGGCGGCTGCGCACGGCATCGATCGCGGCGTTGCGGGTGATCGTCAGCAGCCAGGTGCCGACCGAGCCGCGCCGGGAGTCGTAGGTCGTGGCGGCCCGCCAGGCGCGTACAAAAGCCTCCTGTGCGACATCTTCGGCGAGACTGGCATCGCGCGTCACTGAGAGAGCGAGCCCGAAGACCGGACCCTGAAAGCGACGGACGAATGCGGTCGCCGCCGGGGGGTCGTCGACCGCCAGGCCGGCGACGAGTGCGGCGTCGTCGGCGCGGTCGGCATAGGTGGAAAGCTGCACGTCAGGTGATACGGACGGTGATCCGCCAGGGATTGCATCGCCGGACCCACCGGCCGGCGAACTGTCCCGAGCAGCGGCTGGTCGGCGTCGCTTGTCGCGGCGTCTACGTGGGTCTGGCATCGCCTCTACCTGTCTGCAGGGAGGCTACTATGCCGAGCTTTCAGCGGGGTGCTCGAACCGGGGGTACCAGACGCAGATCGGTGCCGACGGTCAGACGGAATCCGACGCCGCGGGCGGCCTCGATGTAGAGCGGCAGACCGGCCTGGCGGAGCTTGGCGCGCAGCCGCTTGACCACCGACTGCACGGCTGCCGGCCCGGTGAAGTACGCGTCGTCCCAGGCGTCCTCGTGCAGTTGTTGGTAGGCCCACAGCCGACCTGGACTGCTCGCGAGGCACCCGAGCACCTTGAGCTCGTGGGGTGTCAGCTGCAGCGGCCGGTCGTGCCAGGTGGCCTCGTGGTGCGCGATGTTGAGCCGGAGCCCGTCGATGCGTACGACGCGCTCGGTGCGCTCACCGTTGCGCTCCAGCTCGGCCGCCTCGGACGCGGCCTGCGACTGCAGGTGGCCGAGGAAGGTCTGGGCGCTCTCCAGGTCGCGGGCGAGCACCATGACGCCGGCCCCGTCGAAGCGGCCGGCCAGGCGGGCACGCTCGCGCGGCTCGTCGGAGATGCAGATGACGACAGGTTGGTTGCCTATGGCGGTGCGTTCATGAACGGCGCTGTTCATGGTGGGGTCCTCGCTGATCAGTCTCGGCTACATGCGGGCTTGTGCGAGGCGTGCCGCCCGAGCGACGCGACGCCGGCCCTAGCGTCGTCGAACTCGCGAGGTTGTGCTCCAGGGGCTCGGATCGCTCCCAGAGCGTGTCGAAGAGGAAGGTCAGACTCGCGCCCAGCTCCGGGTTGCGGACCAGGATCGCGATCATGCCGCTCACGCCCGGGGCGATCAGCGGCATCATGGCGGTGTTTGAGTCGAACACCGCGAACTTCATTGGTAGGTCGCCCGGATAGAGCCGGGCCAGCTCGCCTTGCGTCGTCCACTCATTCAGGTTGAGATCGACGGACGGCTCGGCAAGAACATTTCGGTCGTAGATGGCGCGGCACTGCACGCCGCGGCGCAGGGCGGCGAGCTCGGCCTCGTTGGACCCGCCCACCTGGAGTGGCCCGCGTACGACGATGTCGATGGTCTCCTGCGACTCCGACTGCAGCCGGTCGAAGCGCTCCCCGATCAGCGCCGGCGTACGCAGGATCTCGACGAGCTCGCCGTCGGCGGTCTTGTTCTGCTCGAACAGCTCGGTCAACTCCGGGAGCGCCTGCTCGATGTGGCGCTCGCGCGCGGCCAGCTCGGCCCGGTTGCGCTCCAGCAGTCCGGTCAGCGCACGGGTCGGCGGCGCGGCGTGGTAGCGGCTGCTGTAGCCGGCGCCGGCGTCGATCAGCCCCTTGGCGACCAGCGACCGCAGCACGAGATAGACACTGCTGCGCGAGGTACCGGCCAGATCCGCGATCGTCGCGGCAGTGAGTGGGGATTGGTCGAGCAGGCAGAGGTAGACCTTGGCCTCGGTCTTGGTGAGTCCGAGTTGCTCCAGGGTCTCCTCGAGCGGTACGGCCTCAATGGTCATCTTGTCCTCCATGCGCTGGACGACAGTTTTACGACGAATGGGCATCCGGCGCAAGACGTTCTCTGGTGATTGGACGACATCTGATCCGGATGCCGTCTTGTTGCCCGGGAAGTGCCCCGATCCGTGGTCCGGTTGTGGCCGCGATCGCTGCGTACGGTCGCGCACAAAGCGGCGACGTAGCCTGGCTGGGAGGTGGCATCGACGTCGGCGACAGCCGCGGTCGGCCCATCCTGGTCCAGCGATTCAGATCGGGTAGACCGCGGTGTCATGAGGAGATGACATGGACGGTCAGGAGGCGGCTCAGCCGGCCACTCCGGCGGCGACGGACAAGCTGGATCGCAGCGTCATCGTGACCGGCCTGGTCGTCGTCTCCGGGCTGATCATGGTGATCCTGGACACGACGATCGTGAACGTCGCCCTGGATACCCTCAGCGCCCAACTCGGGGCCTCGCTCTCGACGGCGCAATGGGTCGTGACCGGCTACCTGCTCGCGGTCGGCCTGGTGATCCCGCTGAGCGGCTGGGCGATGGACCACTTCGGCACCAAGACGGTCTGGATCACCTCGCTGGTGCTGTTCACCGGCGGCTCGATCCTGTGCGCCTTCGCCTGGTCGATGGGGAGCCTGATCGCGTTCCGGATCATCCAGGGCCTTGGCGGCGGCATGTTGCTGCCCGGCGGTCAGACGATCATCGGACGGGCCGCCGGACCTGATCGGATCGGGCGCGCGATGGCCCTGCTCGGGGTGCCGATGCTGCTCGGACCGGTGTTCGGACCGATCGTCGGCGGTCTGCTGGTCGAGTACGCGAGCTGGCACTGGATCTTCCTGGTCAACGTGCCGGTCGGCATTCTCGCGGTGTCGCTGGCCGTCTGGAAACTGCCGGACGGTCGGCCGACGGAGGACGCCGGTCGGCTCGACACCCGGGGCCTGGTGCTGCTGTCCGGCGGCCTGGTGTGCCTGCTCTACGGCCTGTCACAGGCAAGCGCGCACGGCAGCTTCTCCGGCTGGGGCGTGCTCGGCTGGCTGCTGGCCGGGGCCGTGCTGATCAGCCTGTTCGTGCTGCACAGCCTGCAACGCGGCTCGGCGGCATTGATCGACGTCCGACTGTTCAGCAACCGCCTGTTCGCCGCCGGCGCCGTCGCGATCTTCCTGGTAGCGATCGCACTGTTCGGCGGCCTGCTTATGCTGCCGCTCTACTACCAGTCGGTGCGTCTCGAGGGCCCGCTGGGCGCCGGTCTGCTCGTCGCGCCACAGGGGCTGGGCGCCATGCTGGCGATGCCGATCGCCGGGCGCATCACGGACCGGTTCGGCGCCGGCCGAGTCGTGCCCTTCGGCGTGATCCTGTTGATCATCGGCACCTTCCCGTTCACCCAGGTCGGCACCGACACGTCGTACGTCTTGCTCACCCTCGCGCTGTTCGTACGCGGTCTCGGCCTCGGCGCCACCATGATGCCGACCATCGCGACGTCGTACTCCCGCCTGTCGCGCGCCTCGATGTCCCGGGCGACGCCGACCATCTCGGCCATCCAGCAGGTCGGCGGCTCACTCGGTGGCGCGCTGCTCGTGTTCGTCTTCTCCAGACAGCTGACCAGCGAGTTCGATGCGGCGGGCATCCCCTCGCAGGGCGGAGCCGGCCAGATCAGTACGATCCCGGCGGCCGTCCACGATCAGGTCGCGCCACTGCTGGCGACGGCCTATCAGCACGCCTTCTGGACGGCGCTGATCCTGACTGCCTTCGTGATGATCCCGGCGCTGTTCTTCCCACGCCGGCTGCATCGCGAGTCGACCGACGCGCAGGCACCGGCCCCGGAGGCCCAGCCCGAGGTCGCCGGCGACTGAACCAGCCGGTCACGCGGAGTTGTCGTCGATGCGGTCTCGATCTCGCGGCCAGTCGGGGTCGTCGGCGACTCCCAATACATCCGCGACCTCGTCGTAGGTGCGCCAGGCCTTGGGTCCGAATGGCACCAGGCGCGCACTTGGCCGACTGGCGACCGAGATCGTGATCTCCTCGCCGGCTTCGACCCGGCGGACCAGATCCATGGCTCGCCGACGCAGGTCGCCGAGGTCAACAGTGTCCATGTGGGCCAAGGTAGGACAAGTGTCGTCGAGTTGCCTCACCAAGGACTTGGAGTTGTGGCTGCCGTAGCGACCTGAACTCCAAGACCCGTGCCGGGCGGCTAGACCTCGGTGCGGTCGTCGGTACGGCGCCTGATCTTGCTGCCGAGCCAGACCAGCGGGTCGTACTTGCGGTCGATCACGCGCTCCTTCATCGGGATGATCGCGTTGTCGGTGATCTTGATGCCCTCGGGGCACACCTCGGTGCAGCACTTGGTGATGTTGCACATGCCGAGCCCGGCTGCGTCCTGGGCGAGCTCGCGACGGTCGTTGGTGTCCAGCGGGTGCATGTCGAGCTCCGCGTAGCGCAGGAAGAACCGCGGACCCGCGAAGGCCGGCTTGTTCTCCTCGTGGTCGCGGATCACGTGGCAGGTGTTCTGGCACAAGAAGCACTCGATGCACTTGCGGAACTCCTGGCCGCGCTCGACGTCGGCCTGCATCATCCGGCGCTTGCCGTCGGCGTCCGGCGGTGCGGGCGCGAAGGAGGGGAGCTCGGCTGCCTTCTCGTAGTTGTACGACACGTCGGTCACCAGATCGCGGATCACCGGGAACGTACGCAACGGCGTCACGGTCAGCGTCTCGGCCGGGTCGAAGTCGGACAGCCGGGTCATGCACATCAGCGTCGGCCGGCCGTTCACCTCGGCCGAGCAGGAGCCGCACTTGCCGGCCTTGCAGTTCCATCGCACGGCCAGGTCGCCGGCCTGGGTGGCCTGCAGCCGGTGGATGGCGTCGAGAACGACCTCGCCGTCCTCGACCGGCACCGTGAAGTCCTGCAGGTCGCCGCCGTCGCCGTCACCGCGCCACACCCGCATCGCCAGGTCGTAGCCCATGAGTGCTTCGCCCTCTCTATCTAACGCTGCCTATCAGCCGTGCCCGGTCAGCCCTGGGTCTCGATCAGCTCGGTGAGATCATCGGGCATCTGCGGCAGTGGTTGGTGCTTGAGCTGGACGTCGCCGCCGTCGTCCAGGGTGAGGACCAGGTTGATCTTGCCCCACTCGTCCGAGGCGCCGGGGTGGTCCTCTCGGGTGTGGCCGCCGCGCGACTCGGTGCGCTCCAGCGCCGCCGACGCGATGCACTCGCCGACGACCAGCATGTTGCGCAGGTCGAGCGCGAGATGCCAACCGGGGTTGTACTGCCGGTTGCCCTCGACCGACAGCTGTGGCACCCGCTTGCTCATCTCGGCCAGCTTCTCCAGCGACTGGACCAG
>DATFRX010000361.1:0-4145 GCA_035262905.1 Nocardioidaceae bacterium | reverse complement strand
GCGGCCTGCTCCTGCACGACCTCCTCGGCGTGGGTGGTCTTGTTGTCCTCGGGGACCTCGCAAGCTGCGGTACCGACGATGACCGCGCCGAGCGCGGTGGCGGCCGCAAAGGCCCTGGAGATGTTGCGCATGAGGTGTTTTTCCTTCTGACTGGTGCGCCGGGTCGGCGTGGTTGAGGTAGCCACGGGCTTGGGCGCACCCTCCCCGCTTCCTCTGGATAGGGGAGAGGTGTTCCGTTCAGCTCGATCTGGCTCTGGCGACTGGTCGCCTGGGAGTAGTCGATGACTACAGGTCGTAACTCTATCGCAAATCTATGAGGCTCTCAAAGTAGAGCTATAGCGACTCTATGACCTAGCTCTTTGCATTGCGCTTCATGGCAACACCGCCGCCCCCCGAGACGGCGGCTGGGTTGCGGGTCAGCAGGCGTTGACCTGCTTGGCGGTCTTGGCCTGATCGATGCAGTGCAGGTTGTCGTCGAGATCGTCGACGGCGTTGAAGACGACGACCATGCCCCAGATGCCGCCGGCGAGGGCGAGGGTGCTGATGATCGATCCGAACCAGGTCATGGTCTTCGCGGTGGACCGGCCACGCCGGATGCGGCCGATGTTGACCAGCCCGAACACGAGACCGATCAGGCCGAGGATGACGGCGATGAAGCCGGTCAATGGGACGAGTGCGAACACGATGCCGACCAGACCGACCACGAGTGCGGTGATGGCGAAACCGTTCTTCGGCTCGGGCGCTGGCATGGGCTGGTCGCCGTAGACACCGGTCGGGTACGGCTGCGGGTGCGGGTGCGGGGACGGGATGGGAGTCGACATGCGCGGGCATGACCTTTCATGGCTCGAGGCGGGATGGGGCCGTCGCTATCGAGGATGCGCCGCGAAGGGGAGAAATCGGGTCGTGCGGACGGCCCGACTTCGATGGGACCTTGGACCCGCCGGGCCAGCGTCGCCAGCGCGTCGGCTACGGACTCCAGCCGCGGCGGCGTGGCCACCAGCCCGGGACGGCCGAGCGATAGGCGTCGTACTCCGGGCCGAACTGCCGCCGGAGCGTCGGCTCCTCGTACCCGCGGACGAATGCCACGCTGACGGCGGCGATCGCGACGGCGTACCCGAGCAGCGCCAGGTCGACGAACAGCATGGCCTGGCCGACGATGAGCGCCACCACCGCGACGTACATCGGATTGCGGACGTACCGGTAGAGCCCGGTCACGACGAGGTGTTCGGTCGGTGCGACCGGGGCCGGGGTGCCGAGACCGTCGATGGCGAAGCGGGCGAACGCCTCGAGCAGCACGACCACGGAGGCGACGATCAGGACGACGCCGAGCACCTGGATCGGCAGCCACCAGGCGGAGTCGGACTTGATGTCCCAGCCGTTGATCCACCACGGGATCAGACCGGAGACCACGCCGGGAGCGACGAGCAGCCACACCAGGGAGCCGATCGCCGCTCCCACACGTTTCACGGCGCGGTCCGGACCAGCTGGGCCGCGATCCGTTCGGCTACGTCCTCGGCGCCGAGCTCGCAGGTCGCCGAGCCGACGGTGAACTCGGTCCACGACCATCCGGGTGCGTCGGAGTCGCGGAACCAAGGCGCCACCGCCTCGTGCGCGGTCTCCATATGCAGCAGCAGCCGCTCGTTGACGTCGTGCGCGGGCTCCTCGGTGAAGATCCGGAAGGCGTTGGTCTGCGGGGGATCCGGCACGATGCGTACGCCGGCGGCGGCGAGTCGCTTGGCCACTTCGACCGCGGTCTCGTAGTACTCGGTCATCCGGGGCAGATTGGCGTGCAGGCCCTCGCGCGCGGCCACCGCGTACGGCAACAGCGTGAAGAGGGTGCCGCCATGGCGTCGCTGCCAGCGCCGGGCCTCGTCGATGACGTCGATCGGACCGGCGACCGCTGCGCCGGCGAGGGCACCGAGGCCCTTGTAGAACGAGACGTACAGGCTGTCGGCGAGCCCGGCGATCTCGGCGAGGGAGTGTCCGAGGTAGGGGGCGCTCTCCCAGATCCGGGCACCGTCGAGATGCAGCGGGATCTCGCGCTCGCGACAGGCGGCCGCGAACGACTCGAGCTCCGCCCAGGTCGGCAGGAGGTAGCCGGCATCGCGCAACGGCAGCTCGGTCGTGACCGCCGCGAGTTGGCCCGGCAGCTTGGCGAGATCGTCCGGAGTCGGCTGGCGCGGCTCGTCGGTGAGGTGCTCCATCCCGATGCCGTGTAGCTCGGTGAGCGCCATCAGCTCGTGGAGTACGAGATGCGACAGGCCGTGGACGGCCACCCGGGGTACTCCCGAGCGATCGGCCCAGGCGCGAAGCACCGCCTGCTGCGCCATGATCCCGCTCGGCATGAAGGCGGCGGCCGGCTTGCCCAGCAACTCGCCGACCTCCTGCTCGAGCTCGGTGACGACGCCGCCCTCGCCATAGCGGTCCGGCTCGCCTTCGACCTCGATCTCGGCGAGTGCGGCCAGCAGCGTGGTCGAATGCGGCGCACCGTGGAACGGCAGCCAGACCTCGCATGCGGCGCGGGCAGCCTTGCGTCGCTGCTCCAGCTCGTCGGACGTCATCGGGACTGCCGGGTCAGGAGGTCGCGCAGCCCGTCGAGGACGGTCGGATCCTCGATCGTCGACGGCACCGGCTCGTCTCGTCCGTCGGCGATGGATCGCATCGTCTTGCGCAGGATCTTGCCGGATCGCGTCTTCGGCAGCGCGTCCACGACGTAGACATCGCGGAACGCGGCGACCGGACCGATCTCCCGGCGTACCGACTCGACCAGCTCCTCGCGAAGCTGATCCTCGCCGATGTCGGCGCCCGCCTTGAGCACCACGAACCCGGTCGGCAGCTGACCCTTCAGGCTGTCATGGACGCCGATGACCGCGCACTCGGCGACGGCCGGATGCGACGCGAGCACGGCCTCCATCGCACCGGTCGACAGCCGATGCCCCGCGACGTTGATCACGTCGTCGGTACGGCCCATCACGAACAGGTAGCCGTCCTGGTCGACGAACCCGGAGTCGCCGGTGAGGTAGTAGCCGTCGTACTGCGACAGGTAGGAGTCGATGTAGCGCTGGTCGTCGCCCCACAGGGTCGGCAGGGCGCCCGGCGGCAGCGGCAGGGCGATCGCGATCGCGCCCTCGGCGCCGGCCGGTTGCTGGTTGCCGTGCGGATCGAGGACCTGGACGTCCCAGCCCGGCATCGGCTTGGTCGCCGACCCGGGCTTGACCGGAAGCGGTTCGAGGCCACGCGGGTTCGCCGCGATCGGCCAGCCGGTCTCGGTCTGCCACCAGTGGTCGACGACCGGTACGCCGAGCTTGTCGTGCGCCCAGTGGTAGGTCTCCGGGTCGAGCCGCTCGCCGGCCATGAACAGGGTCTGGAACGCCGAGAGGTCGTACTTGCCGATCAGCTCACCGTCCGGGTCGAGCCGCTTGATTGCCCGCAGCGCGGTCGGTGCGGTGAACAACGCCTTCGCGCCATGGTCGGCGATCACCCGCCAGAAAGCACCCGCGTCGGGGGTGCCCACCGGCTTGCCCTCGTAGAGCACCGACGTCGCTCCGACCAGCAGCGGCGCGTAGACGATGTAGCTGTGGCCGACCACCCAGCCGACGTCGGAGGCGGTCCACCACACGTCGCCGGGCTTGACGTCGTAGACCGCGCGCATCGAGTACGCGAGGGCGACGGCGTGACCGCCGGTGTCGCGTACGACGCCCTTCGGCCGACCGGTCGTACCCGAGGTGTAGAGGATGTAGAGCGGGTCGGTCGCCGCGACCGGGACCGGGTCGACCGGCGACGCCTGCGCCGCGAGCTCCGTCCAGTCGAGATCGCGCGGACCCAGCTCGGCCGGCTGCCGCTCGCGCTGGAACACGACGACCCGGTCCGGCTGGTGCGACGCGATCGTGAGCGCCTCGTCGACGATCGGCTTGTACGCCACGACCCGGGTTGGCTCGATCCCGCAGGACGCGGCAAGGATCAGCTTCGGCTTCGCGTCGTCGATTCGGGCCGCCAGCTCCCGTGGCGCGAAGCCGCCGAACACGACCGAATGCACCGCGCCGATTCGGGCGCACGCGAGCATCGCGATCGCGGCCTCCGGGATCATCGGCAGGTAGACGATGACCCGGTCGCCCTTGTCGACGCCGAGCGACCGCAGCGCGCCG
>DATFRX010000360.1:0-26194 GCA_035262905.1 Nocardioidaceae bacterium | reverse complement strand
CTACCGCAAGGAGCTGCGCCCGGTCCTTACGCGAGGTGCCGAGGCGATGGATCTCGTCTTCAAATCCGAGGCCAAAGACGAGCCGATAGACCGTCAGTTAGACCGTCAGGTCGCCTGCTCGGATGAGTCGAGCTCGGATGTTGAACCTGGGAAGGGCTCGTGACCTGGGCGTATGTGGGGTGGGCCTACCTGGACTTGAACCAGGGACCTCTTCCTTATCAGGGAAGCGCTCTAACCGTCTGAGCTATAGGCCCGGGTGGATCCGGCCCGTCTGAACCGGCCTCGGAAGGTTACAACATCGCCGAGGAGCGGCCCAAACGGGTTCCGCGGGTCCGTGCGCGTCGCTGGCTACGGCTGCGAGTGGGTGCCGGTGCGGTCCTCGGAGAGCGTGAGCTCGAGGCCGCCGAGCATCGTGGCGGCCAGGTTGTAGAGGAACGCTCCGAGGGTCGCGATGGCGGTGATCAGGATGACGTCGGCGGCGGCCACGATCATGGTCAGGCCGACGACGCGGCCCATGCCGACGTAGTCGCGGATGTCGAAGTCGGAGCTGTTGTCCGACAGTACGACGGCGACGCTCGAGTTGATCGAGTCCCAGACGCCGGCGGCGCCGAGTACGGCCCAGACGATGGAGACCGCGACGACCGTGACGATCGCGAGGGCGATCGACAGGGCGAAGGCGATCTTCATGACCGACCAGGGGTCGACGCGTACGAGTCGCAGCCGGGCCCGTCGGGGGCGGCCGCGAGGGCGGCTGGTGGTCGTCGGGGCGGTCCGAGGGTCGGTCGCGGGTCCGGGTCGAGTCGCCTTGGCGACGCTGTTCGGCGGCGGTCCGGGTGGCGGGGCCGACGGCTGAAGCGTCGGAGCGTTGATCCGCGGCATCGCCTCGGTCGGTGGGCCGCCGGCCGACGCCGGTGGCTTGCGTGGCGGCGGCGTCGGCCGCGGCTCGGAGCCTCCGGCCGGCGGACCGGGCTTGACCTCCGACGGCGGCGGACCGGCCGGAGCCGGCCGCGACTGCGTTGCCGGATTCTTCGGCGCCTGCTTGGAGGTCGTACCTGGCCGCGAAGGCGAAGAAGACTGCTGCTGCGACCGGGGTGGGCGCTGCTGCTGACGAGGCTTCGGCTGCGCCGGCGGCTCCCCACCGTTGGGGCTCCACCGCGGCGGCGCCTGCGAAACCCCAGCCGCTGGGTTGGGCCTCGGTGTCTTCGGCCCGGTCAGCGGTCGATGCGGCGCCAGCGGCGTCGACTCGTCGGTCTTACGGTCGTTCATCACGACTCCTGCGCTGTGGTTTCGTCCGGGCCCGCCTCGGAAGCGTCAGAGACCGTTTCCTCCGCTTCGTCGTCGAGCACGTCCCTCTCGGCGTTGCGCGCGATTGCCACGACCGGATCGCCGTCGGCCTTGGCAAACGTCAACCCCATGGTGTCACGACCCTTGGGAAGAACACCCGCCACCGCGCTTCGGGTGACCTGACCACTGGCCCGGACCGCCAAAACCTCATCGGTGTCGTTGACGACCAGACCGGCGACCAGCTGCCCCCTCTCGTCGCTCAATCGTGCGGCCTTGATGCCAAGACCGCCACGCCCCTGACGTCGATACTGCTGGACATCGGTCTTCTTGGCGAATCCGCCGTCCGTGACGGTGAACACATAGTGAGGCTCACCGGACGCCACGGTCTCGGCCAGGATCACCGACATCGAGAGCAGTTCATCGCCCTCGCGGAACCGCATGCCGGTGACGCCGGACGTCGCGCGGCCCATCGGACGCAGCTGCGCGTCGTCGGCCTGGAATCGGATCGACTGCCCCTTGCGGGAGATCAGCAGCAGATCATCCTCGGCGTGCACCAGCTCGGCCCCGATCAGCTCGTCGTCGTCCTCGCGGAAATTGACCGCGATCAGACCAGCTTGTCGGGGACTGTTGTAGTCGGCAAGTCTCGTCTTCTTGACGTACCCCCGCTTGGTCGCCAGGACAAGGTACGGCGCCTGCTCGTAATCCCTGATCGCGAGGACCTGGGCGATCTGCTCGTCGGGCTGGAAGCTCAGCAGGCCGGCGACATGGCCGCCCTTGGCGTCGCGAGCCGCTTCGGGCAGGTGGTACGCCTTGGTGCGATAGACCCGGCCCGCAGTCGTGAAGAACAGGATCCAGTGGTGGGCCGTGGTCGCGAACAGATGTGCGACCACGTCATCGCCCTTGAGGGTCGCCCCGCGTACGCCCTTGCCCCCGCGCTTCTGGAGCCGGTAGAGGTCGGTCTTCGTACGCTTCGCATAGCCCCCGCGGGTGATCGTGACGACGACGTCCTCGTCGGGGATCAGGTCCTCCATCGACAGGTCGCCGTCGGCCGGCACGATCTGGGTACGCCGGTCGTCGCCGTACTTGTCGACGATGGTCGCGAGCTCTTCGGACACGATCTGCCGCTGCCGGGCCTCGTTGGCCAGGATGTCCTCGAGGTCGCGGATCTGCTCCTCGAGCTCGGCGAGATGATCGATGATCTTCTGCCGCTCTAGGGCGGCCAGGCGGCGCAGCTGCATATCGAGGATCGCCTGCGCCTGGACCTCGTCGATGTCCAGAAACTCGATCAGGCCGTCGCGCGCCTCATCGGTGGTCTGGCTGCGCCGGATCAGCGCGATGACCTCGTCGAGGGCGTCGAGCGCCTTGACCAGCCCGCGGTAGATGTGCGCCTGGCGCTCGGCCTCGCGGAGCCGGAAGCGGGTACGCCGTTGGATGACCTCGATCTGGTGGGTGATCCAGTGCGTGACGATCGCGTCGAGACTGAGCGTGCGAGGCACGTCGTCGACCAGCGCGAGCATGTTCGCGGCGAAGTTGTCCTGCAACTGGGTGTGCTTGTAGAGGTTGTTGAGCACGACACGCGCGATGGCGTCTCGCTTCAGCACCACGACCAGCCGGCGGCCGGTACGGCTCGACGAGTCGTCGCGCACGTCGGCGATGCCCTGGACCTTGCCCGAGTCGGCGAGCTGGGCGATCTTGAGCGCCAGGTTGTCGGGGTTGACCTGGTAGGGCAGCTCGGTGATGACCAGCGACGTACGGCCCTTGCTGTCCTCCTCCACGTCGACGACGGCCCGCATCGTGATCGAGCCGCGGCCCGTACGGTAGGCGTCCTCGATGCCCTTGGTTCCGACGATCAGCGCCGACGTCGGGAAGTCCGGGCCCTTGATCCGCTCCAGCAGCGCCTCGAGCAGGTCCTCCCGGGTGGCGTCCGGGTGCTCCAGCGCCCACTGGACACCGCTCGCGACCTCGCGAAGGTTGTGCGGCGGGATGTTGGTCGCCATGCCGACCGCGATGCCGGCTGAGCCGTTGACCAGCAGGTTCGGGAACCGGCTGGGCAGCAGCACCGGCTCCTGGCTCCGCCCGTCGTAGTTGGGCCGGAAGTCGACCGTGTCCTGCTCGATGTCGCGGACCATCTCCATGGCCAGCGGCGCCATTCGGCACTCGGTGTTGTGGCTGACCAGGCCGTTCGTGATGAACGCGTGGTCGTCGCTGTCGACTCGGAGCGAGTAGACCGGCTGCACACCGGCGTCGACGACGTCGGCCACGGTCGCGTAGTAGAAGCGGCCGTCGACCAGCGGGTACGCGACCTCGGCCGCCTCCGACGTGATCCGCTCGAGAATCTCGTAGCGATCGCGCTCCCACCGCTCGAGCCGGTCGATGTTGTGCCGCTCGAGCCAGTGCCGGGCAACGTCGTCGACCGCGCCGTGCTGACGCAGGAAGCCGGCCAGATGGGGCACGTGATCCGAGCTCGACCACTCGTCATGTTCCTCGCGCGCGGCGACCACGACGTCGCCCGGCTCGATCTCCTCGAGGAGCTTCCACAGCAGGGTCGGGACGCCGCCGACGCTGACCAGGCTGAGCACCGGGTGGTTATGCGTGCCGGTCAGCTCATAGCCCTCGCGGGTGGTCAGGCGCCGCGTGGGATGCGACCCGGAGTGGAACAGCATCGACGCCCGGACCGGGTTGCCGTCCTTGCCAGTCACCTTCAGGTCGATGGGGTTGTCCGAGTTCGGCTTCGCGCCGGGGACGATGTCGTCGATCCGTACAGTGCCGTCGTCCCAGGTACGCACCCGGGTGTCACCCACGACGCAGTAGCGCATCGCGGCTGCTGGGTCGTTGCCCGGCGAGCCGAAGTTGCCCTGCCCCTGGACGAGCGGCGCCCGCATCACCCACGGCTGCGCGAGGCGTACGAGGGTGTCGTAGAGCGCGGTGTCGCCGTGCGGGTGGTACTGCCCCATGACGTCGCCGACGATCCGGCTGCACTTGGAGAAGCCGCGGTCCGGGCGGTAGCCGCCGTCGTACATCGCGTAGAGCACGCGCCGGTGCACCGGCTTCAGGCCGTCGCGTACCTCGGGCAGCGCACGGCCCACGATCACGCTCATGGCGTAGTCGAGGTAGGAGCGACGCATCTCGTCTTGGAGCTCGACGAGCTCGATCCGACCCGGTGTGCCCTCGGGCGGCGTCTCAGTCACAGTCTTGAATCCTCAATTTCCTGCGGTGCTGTCTGCTGGGGTTGACGTCGGGCCCTAAATATCGAGGAATCGGACGTCCTTGGCGTTGCGCTGGATGAACGAGCGCCGCTGCTCGACGTCCTCGCCCATCAGGATGCTGAACAGCTCGTCGGCGTGGGCGGCGTCCTCGAGCGACACCTGCAGCAGGTTGCGCCCCTCCGGGTCCATCGTGGTCTCCCACAGCTCGTGGTCGTTCATCTCGCCAAGACCCTTGTAGCGCTGGATCGGGCCCTCCTTGGGCAGCCGGCGACCAGCCTCCTTGCCGGCGGCGAGCAGGTCGTCGCGCTCGCGGTCGGAGTAGGCCAGGTCGTGGGTCGCGTTGCTCCACTTGATCCGGTAGAGCGGCGGCTGCGCCAGATAGACATGACCGTGCTCGATCAGCGGCCGCATGAAGCGGAACAGCAGTGTGAGCAGCAGGGTCGAGATGTGCTGGCCGTCGACGTCGGCGTCGGCCATCAGGATGATCTTGCCGTAGCGCAGCTTGTCGATGTCGAAGTCTTCGTGGATGCCGGTGCCCAGCGCCGAGATGATCGACTGCACCTCGATGTTGGCCAGCACCTTGTCGATACGGGCCTTCTCGACGTTGAGGATCTTGCCCCGGATCGGAAGGATCGCCTGGGTACGCGGGTCGCGGCCGCCCTTGGCGGAGCCGCCGGCCGAGTTGCCCTCGACGATGAACAGCTCGCACTCGTCTGGGTTGGTCGACTGGCAGTCGGACAGCTTGCCGGGCAGTCCGCCGCCGCCGAGCAGGCCCTTACGGCTGCGGGCCAGGTCGCGCGCCTTCCGGGCGGCCATCCGGGCCGACGCAGCGGCGATGCCCTTGCGTACGACGAGCTTGCCCTCGGTCGGGTTCTTCTCGAACCACTCGCCGAGCTGGTCGTTGACGGCCTTCTGGACGAACGACTTGGCCTCGGTGTTGCCGAGCTTGGTCTTGGTCTGGCCCTCGAACTGCGGCTCGGCCACCTTGACCGAGACGATCGCGGTCAGGCCCTCGCGTACGTCGTCGCCGGACAGCCGGTCCTCGCGCTTCTTGATCAGGCCCCACTGCTCGCCCCACCAGTTGACCGTGCTGGTGAGCGCCGAGCGGAAGCCCTCCTCGTGGGTGCCGCCCTCGTGGGTGTTGATCGTGTTGGCGAAGGTGTGCACCGACTCGCTGTAGGCCGCGGTCCACTGCAGCGCGATCTCCAGCGACATGCCGTAGTCGGCGTCGGTGGTCTCGAACGACACCACGCTGTTCTGTACGGGGTCCTTCGACTTGTTGAGGTGCTCGACGTAGTCGACGAGTCCGCGCTCGTAGAGGAACCGCTGCTTGAGGCCGCCGCCGTTGTTGGCCGGCTTGACGCTGTCGGACTCCTCGACGTCGTCGGAAGCCGTCGCGTCGGCGACCGCCTCGGCGATCTCGTCGGCGGCCGCACGCTCGTCGCGGACGATGATCTCGAGGCCCTTGTTGAGGAACGCCATCTCCCGGAGGCGGGAGCTGATCGTCTCGAAGGAGTAGGTCGTGGTCTCGAAGATCTCGGGGGAGGCCCAGAACGTGACGGTCGTGCCGGTCTCGTCGGTCTCCTCGTGCCGCTCCAGATCGCCCTCGGGCTCTCCGTACGCGAACGACTGGGTCCACCGGTGGTCGTCGCGGCGTACCTCGACCTCGAGGCGGGTGCTCAGCGCGTTGACGACTGAGACGCCGACGCCGTGCAGTCCGCCGGACACCTTGTAGCCGCCACCGCCGAACTTGCCGCCCGCGTGGAGCACGGTCAGGGCGACCGTGACGGCCGGCATCTTCTCGACCGGGTGCTCGTCGACCGGGATGCCGCGGCCGTTGTCGGCGACGCGTACCCCGCCGTTGTCGAGCAGGGTCACCTCGATCCGGTCGCAGTAGCCGGCCATCGCCTCGTCGACGGCGTTGTCCACGATCTCCTGGACGAGGTGGTGCAAGCCCCGCTCACCGGTGGAGCCGATGTACATGCTCGGGCGCTTGCGGACCGCCTCGAGCCCCTCGAGAACCTTGATCGTTGATGCGTCATATGCGGCTTCGAGCCGCTCGACCGATGGATCGGCGGCCGACGAAGTGGGTGCCGTCACGCGGGTGAGACCTCCGTGTCTAACTGTCGTGGCCCGGCGGCCACGTCCCGGCCCGGGAGCCGGACATAGCGAAGGATCGCCAGCGCTACGGACCCGACGCGAAGGGCGAGAACGGTAACGAGCGCGGGAACGATCCTCTCCACTCCATTGTAGCGGCTCTGAGCCCCCAAGATGGACATCGACCCCTCTCTAGCGGGGTCGGCAGCCGGGCAGAAACGCCCCGTATTCGCCTCTCGCGGCGTTGCACAGCGTTTCGCGGGCCTCGCGTGGGGTCCCCCTCGCGGCCCCGGTCCGCTGTGCGGCCAGAATGCGGGCCCTGGCGGGTCAGCCGTAGGTGTCCCGCGGGCCTCTTCCGCGTACGGTCCGGCGGCCCCGTCGCCACGACGGCGCCTGCGGACCGAGGACCTGGATCCGGCGTACGGTGCCGTCGCCGAGGTCCTGGTTGAGCCGGCGTACGACGTCGGCCGCGAGCAACCGCATCTGGGTCGCCCAGCTCGTCGAGTCGGCGCGGACGGTCAGCTCGTCGTCGGCGTAGCGCTCGGGGATGCAGTGCTGGGCGACCTCGACGCCGACGATCTGGTCCCACCGGGCGAAGACGGCATGGACCGAGAGGTCGGTTTGCCAGCCGTGCTCGGCGACCAGCCGGTCGATCGATGCGTCCAGGGTCTGCGGATCGCGCTCGTCGGGATGGGCCCCGGATGCCTGGCTGCCTTTGGCCTTCGGCTTGCCGCGACGCTTCGACCGATGGGGCTTGCGCACGCGGTCCTTGCGGTAGCCGCCGGCGACCGAGCGGGCCAGGTCGAGCCCGCTCGGATCGTGCTCCGGCTGCTCTTCCGGACCCGGTGCCGGCTCGGGCGCCTGAGGAGACGTGGGCTCGTCCGGGTCAGACACGGGTCACGACTCCTTCCATCACGTCGTAGCGCACCCCCTCCAACAGCGCCGGCACGTCTTGCGGCACCGGCGCCGTGACGAGCACCTGTTCGGCGTCGCCGACCAGACCGGCGAGCTGGTCCCGCCGATCCTTGTCGAGCTCGGCGAAGACGTCGTCCAGGATCAGGATCGGATCGTCGCCGTCGGAGCGCAACAGGTCGTACGCGGCGATCCGCAGCGCCAGGGCCAACGACCAGGACTCGCCGTGACTGGCGTACCCCTTGGCCGGCAGGTCGCCGAGGCTCAGCACGAGCTCGTCGCGATGCGGGCCGACCAGGCTGACGCCGCGCTCCAACTCGTCGTTGCGTCGGGCGGCCACGGCAGCCAGCAGTGCGGCGGTCAGCACTTCGCGATCCGGGGCCCCGGTGGGCAGCTCGAACGAGGAGCGATAGGCAAGGCCTACGTCGAGTCGGATGCCGGTGGCCTCGGCCGCGATCTTGCCGTAGCCGCTGGCAACGTAGGGCCGGAGCGCCTCGACCAGCTCGAGCCGGGCCGCGAGCAGGGCGGCTCCGGCCTGGGCCAGGTGCTCGTCCCAGACGTCGAGGGTCGCGAGTGCGTTCCCTTGCCCCGAGCGGCCCCCAGCCCTCGCTGTCTTCAACAGAGTGTTGCGCTGCCGCAGGATCCGGTCGTAGTCGGACCGGACCCCGGCCAGCCGCGGCGTACGGGTGACGAGCAGGGTGTCGAGGAACCGCCGCCGGTCCGACGGGTCACCCTTGACCAGCGCGAGATCCTCCGGCGAGAAGATCACCGTGCGCAGCAGGCCGATCAGCTCGCGGGCCCGGGGGAGTGGCGACTTGTTGATCCGCGCTCGATTGGACCCGCCGGGCACGATCTCAATCTCGAGCAGGGCATTGCGGCCGTCGCGTACGACATCGGCTCGCACCACCGCCCGGTCGGCGCCGGATCGTACGAGGGGCGCATCCGACGCGACTCGATGTGACGCCAGCGTCGACAGGTAGTCGACCGCCTCGACCAGGTTGGTCTTGCCCTGCCCGTTCGGTCCCACGAAGACATTGCCGCCCGGCTCGAGCGCGAGATCGAGCCGCTCGTAGGACCGGAAGTCATGCAGGGACAGCTGGGCGACGTGCACGGGCCGAGGTCACCCCGAGCTCGAGTCGCCCGGCGACCCGGACGGCCCCGAATGCACCGCGTGGCCGCCGAACTGCTGCCGCATCGCCGCCACCGCCTTCATCGCCGGCGACTCCTCCTGCCGCGAGCCGAATCGCGCGAACAGCGAGGCCGCGATGGCGTTGAGGGGTACGGCGTGGTCGATCGCCGCCTCCAGAGTCCATCGGCCCTCGCCCGAGTCGTCGGCCCAGCCGGCGATCTTGGACAAGCCCTCGTCGGATCGCAACGCGTTGACGAGTAGATCGAGCAGCCAGGACCGAATGACCGTGCCCTCGCGCCACGACGCCAGCACATCCGCGACGTTGTCGACGACCTCGGCCGCCTCGAGGAGCTCGTAGCCCTCTGCGTACGCCTGCATCACGCCGTACTCAATGCCGTTGTGGACCATCTTGGCGAAGTGGCCGGCTCCGACGCCGCCGGCGTGGACGTAGCCCGCATCGCCCGGCGGCTTGAGCGTGTCGAAGATCGGCTGCACGAGCGCGACATGCTCGGCATCGCCGCCACTCATCAGGCCGTAGCCGTTGTCCAGGCCCCAGACGCCGCCGGACACTCCGCAGTCGACGAACCCGATGCCGTGCTCGGCCAGGGTCGCGGCGTGCTTCTGGTCATCGGTCCATCGCGAGTTGCCGCCGTCGACGATGACGTCGCCCTCGTCGAGCAGCCCGGCGAGCTCGTCGATGGTCGCGTGCGTCGGATCGCCGGACGGCACCATCACCCATACCACCTTGGGGCTGGGCAGTGCCGCGACGAGCTCCGACAGCGAGCCGACGTCGCTGACCCCGGGATCCCGGTCGTAACCGATCACCTCATGGCCGCCGCGTCGCAGCCGCTCTCGCATGTTGCCACCCATCCGGCCGAGGCCGACGAGGCCGATCTGCATCTGCGGCTCCTCTCGTACGCGCTGCTCCCGAATCCGCGAGGGTCGCTCAGCTCTGCAGGCGCAGCGGCATCAGGAGGTAGCGGAAGTCCAAGTCGGGATCGGCGCCGGTGTCCTTGGCGCCGGACATCGCGGCCGGCCGAGTCGGCTGGGTGAAGGCCATGTGGACCGACGGCGCCGAGATCACGCTGAGTCCGTCCAGGAGGTACTGGTGGTTGAAGCCGATCGAGATGTCCGGCCCGTCGATCCGCGCCGGCACCGACTCCGACGCCTGCGCCTCGTCGCTGCTGCCGGCCTCCAGCAGGATCTGCTGATCGGAGTAGGTCAGCCGCACCGGTGTATTGCGCTCGGCGACCAGCGACACGCGCTTGACCGCCTCGAGCAGAACCGCGGTGTCGACCCAGGCGATGGTGGGGGACTCGGCCGCGAAGAGCTGGCGGATCCGGGGGAACTCGCCGTCGAGCAGCCGCGTGGTCGTACGCCGGGTGCCGTTGCCCACGACACCTTCGAACCCGATGACGCCGTCGCCACCGTCGCTCGTCGACAGGGCGATCGTGACGTCGGTGCCGGGGAGCAGGGCCTTGGCGGTCTCGGCGAGCACCTTGGCGGGTACGAGCGCCTGGCCCGACGCATCGCTCGCGGCGGGGTACCACTCCACCTCGCGCATGCTGGCCCGGAAGCGGTCGGTGGCAAGCAGGGTGATCGTGCTGCCCTCGATCTCCATCCGTACGCCAGTGAGCAACGGCAGCATGTCGTCGCGGCCGGCCGCCGACACGGCCTGGTGCACGGCGTCGCTGAACAGGTCCGAGCTCACCGTCCCGGAGCTGGTCGGCATCGGGGGCAGCGTTGGGTAGTCCTCGACCGGCATCGTCTGCAGGCTGAATCGCGCACTCCCACACGACAGGGAGGCGCGCGGACCGTCGAGCGCGACGTCGACCGGTTTGTCGGGCAGACTCCGGCAGATGTCGGCGAGCAATCGGCCGGACACCAGTGCCTTGCCCTCGTCGGCGACGTCGGCCGTCAACGTGGCCTGGGTCGACGTCTCGTAGTCGAATCCGGACAGCGACAGACCCTCGGCGTCGGCCTCGATCATCAGGCCGGCGAGCACCGGGACACTCGGGCGGTTGGGCAGGCTGCGCGCGGTCCACGCCACGGCTTCGGCGAAGACATCACGTTCGATGCGGAACTTCACGAGTTACAGCCTCCCGGGTGGATGTGCGGATCATGGTGGCACGTTCCACCCACGATCGCCCGATGGGCTGACAGCGAGACCGCTGGTCAACCTTGGGAAATCCTGCCACGCCTGGGATACCGGAGGCAGGGCGGTCGTTTGTGGGTCGGCGCAGTTGTCAGTGGGTGGTGATGGGATATCCCCAGATCGAAAGTCAGGGTTCCTTGGTGGAAAGTAACTAGCTAGATCTCTCGTCAGGGTCATCGCACCTGTGCAAACTGTGGATTGCGCGCATCGACGCAGGTGAGGCGGTACGTCGACCGGTGGATGGGCTGTGGACGACCTGCCGTACACGTTGGTGATAACCATTTCGGATCGGCTTCGGCCACCAGGTTGTCGCCCGGTGTTCACATGCCGTCCCAAACGCACACCCCGTCATCAACACCTTCATCCCCAGACTGTGCACTGAGGAAAAGCGACGCCGGGAAAGCGCAGACTCTAAGTCTGGCGGGCCTGTTGCTTGATCCGGTTGGTCAGCTCAGTGACCTGATTGAAGACGCTGCGCCGCTCGGCCATCAGCTGCCGGATCTTGCGATCGGCATGCATCACGGTGGTGTGGTCGCGGCCGCCGAACTGCTGGCCGATCTTCGGCAGGGACAGATCGGTCAACTCACGGCACAGATACATGGCGATCTGGCGGGCGGTGACCAGGACCCGGCTGCGACTGGATCCGCAGAGGTCGTCGATGGTGAGGCCGAAGTACGCGGCGGTCTGGGCGATGATCAGCGCCGAGGTGATCTCGGGCTCGCCGCCCTCGGGCAGCAGATCCTTCAGCACGATCTCGGCGAGGGTGAGGTCGACCGGCTGCCGATTGAGACTGGCGAACGCGGTGGCCCGGATCAGTGCGCCCTCGAGCTCGCGGATGTTGGTGTGGATCTTGCTGGCGATGAACTCCAGGACGTCCGGCGGCGCGGTGAGCTTCTCGGTCGCGGCCTTCTTGCGCAGGATGGCGATCCGGGTCTCGAGGTCGGGTGGCTGCACGTCGGTGATGAGGCCCCACTCGAATCGGTTGCGCAGCCGGTCTTCCAACGCCTCGAGCCGCTTCGGCGGCCGGTCCGACGTGATCACCAACTGCTTGTTGGCGTTGTGGAGTGTGTTGAAGGTGTGGAAGAACTCTTCCTGCGTCTGGATCTTACCTTCCAGGAACTGGATGTCGTCGATGAGAAGGACGTCGACGTCGCGATAGCGCCGCTGGAACGAGGCGGCCCGGTCGTCGCGAATCGCGTTGATGAAGTCGTTCGTGAACTCCTCGGACGAGACGTACCGCACCCGGGCGCCGCTGTAGAGACTGCGTACGTAGTGGCCGATGGCGTGGAGCAGGTGGGTCTTGCCCAGACCGGAGTCGCCGTAGATCAGCAGCGGGTTGTACGCCTTGCCTGGTGCCTCGGCGACAGCGACCGCGGCGGCGTGCGCGAACCGGTTCGACGAACCGATGACGAAGGTCTCGAAGACGTACTTCGGATTGAGCCGGGCCTCGGTGACGCTGGCCGCCGGCTGGGTCGCGCCGCCGACGATCGGTTCGTCGACGGGGGACAGTGGCGAGCCGGCTCGCTGCTCGTCGGTCGGTCGGGCCGAGGTCGGAGCCGTGTCGTCCATCCCGAATTGGCGATTTGTCGACATGTCAATGCTGGGAGTGCCGACGTCGGGGGCCGGCTCATGAGCGACCTCGAGGTCGGGATCCACTGTGACGGCCAGCCGCACCTCGCGGCCGAGGGCCGTACTGAGCGAGTCCTCCAGCCGGGACCGCAGCCGCGTCTCGAGCTGTCCGCGGGTGAAGTCGTCCTTCACCGCGACGATGACCGTGTTGCCGTGCAGGGTCACCGGCTGGGAAGCGCTGATCCAGGCCCGCTGGCTGGAGGGCAGATCGTTGATCAGGACCTGCCAGGAGTTCGTGAGTTCGTCGGTGTTCACGCTGGCCTCGGCTCCCCCCTGGTTGTCGAGCCCCGTGGTGTGGTCGGTCACGGATGACCTCCCCGTCTGGTTCGATGCTCGCGGTCCGTCGGCTCCGGCGCGGAGATCCCATCCTCCCCGTCGCGAGAATCTGCGCGGAATCCACGAGACTTCCACACGGTTTTCCACAAGATGTGTACGGTCCCATCCCCACGAGCTTGTGGAAAACCAAGCTGATCGCGGGACGGTAACAACGATTCGGGCCCCGCAGCAAGCGGTTGTCCACAGGTTCATCGGGCGATTCGGCCGAAGCGGGCATCGCGTGCGTTTGACGATGCGGTCGGCGGGCCCGTATCGTTTTGAGGTCGGACTGTGTTCGACGACTGTCGTGTGCCCTCGCCTGGGCAGCTCGGGGTGACCCTGTGGTGACTGTCGTCGTAGCGGCCACCCAAGGCATGAACGATCTCTTTGACCTGGAGCTGTTCGAAGTGAGCAAGCGTACGTTTCAGCCCAACAACCGGCGTCGTCGCAAGACGCACGGCTTCCGCCTGCGGATGCGCACCCGGGCCGGTCGTTCGGTGCTGTCGAGCCGGCGACGGAAGGGTCGCCAGCGTCTGGCTGCCTGAGCTCGCCGGAGCCCGCTGTTGTGTTGCCCGCCGGAGCTCGGATCCGGTCGCGCGAGGAGTTCACGGCAGTCGTCCGTAGTGGTCGACGAGCCGGCAGCGCGACCGTCGTCGTCCATGCGCTCATGCATCGGGCCGGCCCGAGTGACTCGCCGCGGATCGGATTCATCGTCGGACGTTCGGTGGGCGGCGCCGTGACTCGCAACCGCACCCGTCGCCGACTTCGCCATCTCATGCGCGAGCGGCTGACCTCGATTCCGGACGCGCCCCTGATCATCGTCCGGGCGCTCGCACCGGCCGGCGCCGCCTCTGCCCGACGGCTCGGCGCCGATCTGGACCATTGCCTGGCGCGGCTGATGGGTCCGGTCCGGTGAAGTACATCCTGATCGGCCTGCTCAAGGCCTACCGCGCCGTCATCAGCCCGCTCTACGGCGAAGTCTGCCGCTACTACCCGTCGTGCTCGGCCTATGCGCTGGAGGCCGTGCAAAAGCACGGAGCCATGCGGGGTACCGTCCTCACCGTACGACGCCTGGCCCGTTGTCATCCGTGGGCGGCCGGCGGATTGGATCCGGTGCCTCCCGTTCGTTCTTCGACCAAGGGGTCCGCGACCGCGCACCAAGGAAGGCCCTGATGGACTTCATCGTCTCCGTCGGTACGGCGATCATCACCCCGCTGTACTACGCCGTCTCGGCGGTGCTGCTCGCCTGGCACTGGGTGTTCGCGCTGGTGCTGCCCTACGACTCGGGTTGGTCCTGGGCGCTGGCGATCGTCGGCCTGACCGCCACCATCCGGGCGCTGCTGATCCCGCTCTTCGTGCGCCAGATCAAGGCCAGCCGCAACATGCAGCTGCTGCAGCCCAAGGTCAAGGAGCTGCAGAAGAAGTACGGCCACGACCGGCAGCGGTTGTCGCAAGAGACGATGAAGCTTTACCAGGAGTCGGGCACCAACCCGTTCGCCTCATGTCTGCCGCTGATCCTCCAGGCGCCGGTCTTCATCGCCCTGTTCCGGGTGCTGGACAACGCCGCGCACGGCAACGAGAAGGGTCTGCTGACCCACGCCCAGGCGGACTCGCTGGCCAACGCGACCTGGCTCGGCGCCAAGCTCGCCGACCGGTTCATCGACGCTTCGTCCTGGCACGTTCAGGTGCTGTGCGCGTTCCTGGTCGTGTGCATGACGGCGACGACCTTCACGACGCAGCGCCAGCTGATGCGCAAGAACATGCCAGCGTCGGCGCTGACCGGTCCGTATGCCCAGCAGCAGAAGCTGCTCCTCTACGTGCTGCCAATTGCGTTCGCCGGTGGCGGCATCTTCTTCCCGATCGGCGTCCTGCTCTACTGGACGACGTCGAACCTGTGGACGATGGGCCAGCAGTTCTACGTGATCCGCAACAACCCGGCTCCCGGGACACCTGCGTTCAAGGCCAAGCAGGAGCGCGACCGGCTCCACGGCCGCGAGGTCGCCGAGGATCCGCTCGAGGCTGCGGCCAAGGGGAATCCGACCACCAAGGGCAAGTCCAAGGGCAAGGGCAAGACGAAGTCGGGATCGAGCTCTAACTCGACACCGGCTCGACCCCAACCCAAACCCCGGCAGCAGCCGAAGCGGCAGTCGCGTTCGCAGCGCAAGAGCACGGGCAAGAAGCCACCACCCCGCGGCTGACGGCCGCTGGTGATTCGAGAAGCAAGGCAAGGAGTGAGGGGATGACGGAGGCAACGTCGGACGTCGGCGGCGCAGTGGACAACGCCGAGGAGACTCAGTCCGACCCAGAATCCGGCACCGGCCGCCTGGTCGCGCTTGAGCACGAGGGCGACATCGCGGCGGACTTCCTGGAGGAGCTCCTCGACATCGCCGACCTTGACGGCGACATCGACATGGACGTCGAGGGCGATCGCGCCGCGGTGTCTGTTGTCGGCGGCGATCTGGACGCTCTGGTCGGTCAGGATGGCGAGGTCCTCGAGGCCCTTCAGGAGCTGACCCGGCTGGCGGTCTACCGCGAGACCGGCCAGCGCAGCCGACTGATGCTCGACGTCGCGGGCCACCGCGCGGCCCGACGTGAAGAGCTGATCGCACTTGCCGAGCGGACGGTCAAGGAAGTCCAGGACTCCGGTGAGTCCGTCAAGCTTGATCCGATGAACCCGTTCGAGCGCAAGGTGGTCCACGATGCCGTCGCAGCGGCCGGACTGCGGAGCGAGTCGGAGGGCGAGGAGCCGCACCGTCAGGTGGTCGTGCACCGGTCGTGACGCCAGCGGTTTCACGTGAAACACCGCCGCCGCCCTCTGCCGCCCGACCGATCTTCGGGCCGGCCCTCGACGGCGCGATCGCGTACGCCGATCTACTCGCGTCTGGCGGTGTCGAGCGGGGACTGCTTGGTCCCCGGGAGGTTCCCCGACTCTGGGAGCGGCATCTCCTCAACTGCGCCGTGGTGTCGCCGGCGATCGAGCCGGATGCATCCGTCGCCGACATCGGTAGCGGAGCCGGACTTCCAGGTCTGGTCCTGGCGCTGTGCCGACCCGACCTTCGGATCACGCTCGTCGAGCCGATGCTTCGTCGGGTGCGGTTCCTCGAGGAGGCGGTCTCCAGCCTCGGTCTCGAACGGGTTGAGATCGTCCGCGTTCGTGCGGAGGAGCTCAACGTCGATCACGGCTACGACGTCGTGACGGCCAGAGCGCTTGCTCCTTTGGACCGGCTCGGCAGGTGGTGCCTGCCCCTGGTTCGCGCCGGCGGGACCCTCCTGGCTCTCAAAGGGGAGTCGGCCACAACCGAACTTGAGGCCGCGTTCTCCACACTTCAACGCCTCGGGGCGACAGATGCGCACGTTGCCATTTACGGTGAGGGAGTGTTGGAGGTTCCCACCCGCGTCATCGTGATCTCGACCAGATCGACGCCGTCGCCGGGTGGATCGGCTCCCGCCGCCGGTGGAGATGTCGATGAGTGAGACGACGGTCGTCTCGGGTCTCGGTTGGCCCGATTCATCGGGCAAAGTTGGCTCCGAGGATCAGCCGAGGCGGGTCGTTGCCGGTCTCGGATGGCCGACCGGTCAATCATGTGAGGAGCACGGTGTTTCACGTGAAACAGGTACTCGGGCGGCACGCAGCGAGAGCCAAACAGGACGAGGTTGATCCGATGATCGAGACGGGGAAGCCGTCGGTCGATCGGCAGCTCGCCGAGCCGGCGACTGAACAGGGTTTTGGTCCAGCACCCGCTCCGGGGACGCCTCGCTATCCGGAAGTCACGGGGTACGACCTCATGCGCAACGATTCATCGACGCCATTGGCGATCGAGACCGACGAGCAGCTCCGCGCGCTGCAACGCAGTCGCGAGATCCACCAACTGCCACGACCGGATTCTCCCCGAGTGATGGTGGTGGCGAACCAGAAGGGCGGCGTCGGCAAGACGACCTCGGCGGTCAACCTGGCGGCCGCGCTCGCACAGCACGGGCTCCGGGTCCTCGTCATCGACCTGGATCCGCAGGGCAATGCCTCGACGGCGCTGGGGGTCGATCACACGGAGGGGACACCGGGTACGTACGACGCACTCGTCGACGCGAAACGCCTGACCGAGTTGATCCAACCCTGCCCGGAGGTGGGGGGCCTGGTCGTCGTACCGGCGACGATCGACCTCGCCGGCGCCGAGATCGAGCTGGTCTCGCTGGTCGCCCGGGAGTCCAGGCTCCGTCGCTCGATCAATGAGTATCTGGATGAGGTCCAGGACACTCCGGATCAGGTCGACTACATCCTGATCGACTGCCCACCGTCGCTCGGCCTGCTAACAGTCAACGCACTGGTCGCTGGTCGCGAGCTGCTGATCCCGATCCAGTGCGAGTACTACGCGCTCGAGGGTCTCGGCTCGCTGTTGCGCAATGTCGAGCTCATCCAGTCGCATCTCAATCCGGACCTCGACATCTCGACCATCATGCTGACGATGCACGACGCCCGGACCCGACTGTCAGCCGGCGTCGCCGAGGAGGTACGCAACCACTTCGGCGACAAGGTGCTCCACACCGCCGTGCCGCGCTCGGTCCGGATCTCCGAGGCGCCGAGCTATCAGCAGACGGTGATGACCTACGACCCGACCTCGCCGGGGGCGCTTTCCTACCTGGAAGCGGCCCGTGAGCTTGCTAGCCGTCAGAATGATGCCAGAGCGACCACGCCGACCACGCCGAACGAGGAGGGCATGTGACGACGCGCCGCGGACTCGGCCGCGGTCTGGGAGCGCTGATCCCGACCGGCACCCCCACCATCGAGCACGCCGATGCCTCGCAGGCCTCGGCCCCTGGAACCGACAAGCGTCTGGCCCCGGTCGACGGCGCGAGCTTCGTCGAGATCGAGACCGACCGGATCAGCCCGAACCCACGCCAGCCCCGCCAGGTCTTCGACGAGGAGTCCATGGCCGAGCTGGTCGACTCAATTCGTGAGGTCGGCCTGCTGCAGCCGGTCGTCGTCCGATCCGTAGGGGACGGCAGCTACGAGTTGGTGATGGGCGAGCGTCGCTGGCGTGCGGTCCAGAAAGCCGGGCTGGCGACGATCCCCGCGATCCTTCGCGAGACCGCCGAGCAGGACATGCTGCGCGATGCCCTGCTCGAGAACCTGCACCGGTCGCAGCTCAACCCGCTGGAGGAAGCGGCGGCCTACCAGCAACTGCTGGACGACTTCGCCTGCACCCAGGAGGAGCTGTCGAGGCGCCTCGGCCGGTCGCGGCCGCAGATCTCGAACACCTTGCGACTGATGCGGCTGCCGGGCGCCGTGCAGCGCCGGGTCGCGGCCGGACTGCTGAGCGCCGGCCATGCCCGCGCACTGCTCGGGATGCAGAACCCGACCGAGCAGGAAGTGCTCTCGCGACGGATCGTCGCCGAAGGCCTGTCGGTGCGTGCGGTCGAGGAGATCGTCGCCGTCGGCGGCGCGAACCGGAAGTCGGCTCGAGGGGGCCGTCGCAAGCCGGGCTCGGTCGTCGCACCCCGGCTGGCGGATCTGGCCGCCCGACTCTCGGATCGTCTCGACACGCGAGTTCGAGTCGACCTCGGAAAGCGGAAGGGCAAGATCGTCGTCGAGTACGCCACGATCGAGGACCTGGAACGCATCGTCGCGATCATGGACCCGAAGTCGAAGTCGCCGGACGCCACGGAGCAGTAGCGACAAGTCGACAAATCGCTATTGTCTCGGCCCGTGGACGGGCCCAAACCGAGCCAAACCAGCTCAGAGCGTCAGCGCTTGCGGTCGATCGCCCGGCGTACCAGGTCGCCACAAACCGCGCTGAGGGTCGTGCCGGCGGCCTCCACGGCGAGCGGCACGAGTGACGTCTCGGTCATGCCGGGCGACACGTTCACCTCGATGAACCACACCGAACCGTCGTCGGCCACGATCAGGTCCGAGCGCGAGAGGTCCCGCAGCCCCAGCGTCCGATGCGCAGCCACGGCCGCCGCCGCACAGGCGTCCGAGGCCGCGTCCGACAACTGCGCCGGGACCACGAATTCGGTCGCGCCGGCCGTATAACGGGCGCTGTAGTCGTAGACACCGCCGTCCGGCCGGATCTCGACGACCGGGAGTGCGTGAGCACCGGAGTCGTCCTCGACGACCGTCACGGCCACCTCGGTACCACGGATAAACCGCTCAACCAGGGCAATTGGTCCGTAAGAGAAGCAGCCCACCATCGCACTCGGCAAGTCCTCGCGGCGATGCACGACGTGGACACCCAGTGCGGAGCCGCCTCGCGTCGGCTTCACGACCAATGGAAGCCCCAGCTGACTCACGAGCGCGTCCATCATCGACGCGGCGCCGAGCTCCCGGAAGGTCTCGGCCGGTAAGGCTAACGCATCCGGCGTCGATGGTCCGGCACTGGCGACGAGCGATTTCGCGACCGCCTTGTCGAAGGCCAGTCGGCAAGCGGCCGCGGGAGAGCCGACGTGGGGGATGCCGAGCAGCGCCAGCACCTCCTGCAGCGCGCCGTCCTCACCGTCCTCGCCGTGCAGCAGCGGCACTACGCAGGCCGGCGGATCGGACTGCAGTTCGGGCACAAGATCCACGTCGAAGTCGCGCTGCTGTACCTCGAAGTCGGCCGCCCGCAATGCATCGGACACCCGCCGCCCGGACCGAAGTGACACGTCGCGCTCGTGCGACAGCCCGCCGGCCAGGACGAGGACGCGACCGGGTTGCTCGCTCATGAGGCCTCCAGCCGTCACGACAGATCCGGGTTTGGAGCTTCGTAGCCGCGCACCTCGCGAGGCAGCGCCGCACCGAAGGTCTCGCGCAGCTCCAGCTCGGCCTGGATCACCGCCGCCAGCCGTCGCACCCCCTCCCGGATCCGCTCCGGGGTCGGATGGCAGTAGGACAGCCGCATGCACCGGCTGCCGAAGCCATCGGCGTAGAAGGCAGTGCCCGGCACGTACGCGACCCGCTCGGTCACCGCGCGCGGCAGCATCGCCTTGGCGTCGAGCCCCTCGGGCAGGGTGAGCCAGACGTAGAAGCCGCCGCCAGGCCTGGTCCACGTCGCGCCGGCCGGCATGTGATCGGCCAGCGCCTCGAGCATCGCGTCGCGCCGCTCCCGATACGTCTCCTGGAACTGCTTGATCTGGCCCTGCCAGTCGTGCGTCGCGAGATAGGTCGACACGGCCAGTTGCGAGAACACCGGCGGGCACAGCGTCGCCGACTCCTGGGCGAGGACGAGCTTCTCGCGAACAGCATGCGGCGCCAGCGCCCAGCCGACCCGGAACCCGGGCGCGAAGGTCTTCGAGAACGAGCCGAGGTAGACGACCCGGTCGGCCTCGTCGGCGCGCAGTGCCCGATGCGGGTCCGTCTGGAAGCCGAGCAGTCCGTACGGATTGTCCTCGAGGATCAGCAGATCGCTCTCGATGCAGATGTCGAGGATCTCGGCCCGGCGCTCGGTAGCCAGCGTGACGCCGGCCGGATTGTGGAAGTTCGGGATCGTGTAGAGGTACTTGATCGTCTTGCCGGCCGACCGGGTGACCGCGATCGCCTGCCGCAGCGCCTCGGGGACCAACCCGTCGTCGTCCATCTCGACATGCACGACCTCGCACTCGTACGCGCGGAACACGCCCAACGCCCCGACGTAGCTCGGCGCTTCGCACAGGACGACGTCGCCCGGGTCGCAAAAGACCCGGGTCACCAGGTCGACGGCCTGCTGACTGCCGACCGTGACGACGACGTCGTCGGGATGGGCCATCACGCCCTCCGGCCGCATCACCTCGCAGATCTGCTCGCGCAGCGTCGGATCGCCCTGCCCCGGGCCGTACTGCATCGCCGTCGTGCCGCGGTCGAGGACCAGCTCATGCAAGGCGGCGCCGACGACGTCGAGCGGCAGCCCGGAGATGTTCGGCATCCCGCCCGCGAGGGACACGACCTCCGGCCGGCTCGCGACGGCGAACAGCGCCCGGATCTCCGAGGCCGACATGCCCTTGGTGCGCGCGGCGTAGCGGTCGACGTACGTGTCGAGCCGGGTCTGTCGGCCGGCCGGTATCGCCGACGGGCCGGGATGCGAAGGAGAGTCGCCGGAAGGCATCGCGCCCTACCATGCCGCATCGCCGGCCGCTGACGTCGGTCGGCCGCGCCGTGAGAGGCCCAGCCCGACCCGATAACCGCTGTCGAACCTGTGATCGGTTTTTTCGCACAAAGACTTGCTATAGCCGGGTGTTTCAGGTGAGGGTCTGCGAGGAGCCGGCTCGGGGTGGCACGCCCGGCGACAGTCAACGTTGGACGAGACAAGGGACAGCTACTACATGAGGAAACTGGCACCGAGCCTACTGGCCGGTACCGCCGTCCTCGCGTTGGGTGCGACCACGCTCCCAACCGCGCAGGCGGCGCCCGCAAGCCACGACAGTCTCGCCGGCCCCGCGGCCGACGGACACCATCGACTCGACAACCGACCCTTCCCGCAGGCCAAGCAGCGCGCGAAGCTGCGCGCCAAGGCGGTGGAGATGCTGCAGAACGGCTCGGCGACGCTCCGGCCGCAGGCCGACGGCGGATCGACCGTCAAGCTCGCCGACGGCACCTTCGTCGAGTTCCCGATCGAGAAGGAGGACAAGATCTTCACGATCCTGTCCGACTTCGGGACCGAGGGATCGGGCCGCTACGGCACCACGCCGGGCCCGGCGCACAACCAGATCCCGCAGCCCGACCGGACGCAGGACAACTCGACGTACTGGGTGCCTGATTTCAACAAGGCGCACTACGAGGAGATGTTCAACGGCGACGGCGAGTCGTTCAAGAACTACTACCGCAACCTGTCATCGGGCCGCTACACAGCGACCAACACCGTGTCCGACTGGGTGCAGGTGCCCGGCAACGCGTCGTCCTACGGCGACAACGCGATCGAGAACAACGGTGGCGCCTGGTCGTTCATCGCCGACAGCGCGAACGCGTGGTATCAGTCGCAGGTCGACGCCGGCAAGACGCCCGCCGAGATCGACGACTACCTGTCGCAGTTCGACGTCTGGGACCGCGACGACTACGACCACGACGGCGACTTCAACGAGCCGGACGGCTACATCGACCACTTCCAGGCCGTCCACGCCGGTGGTGGCGAGGAGGCCGGCGCCGGCGACGACATGATCTGGTCGCACCGCTGGTACGCCTTCCCGAACCTGGACGGCTCGGTCGGCCCGACGGTCGGCGGCAACGCGAACCTGGCCGGCGGCACCCAGGTCGGTCAGTCGAAGTACTTCATCGGCGACTACACCGTGGAGCCGGAGAACGGCGGCCTCGGCGTCTTCGCGCACGAGTTCGGCCACGACCTCGGGCTGCCGGACTTCTACGACACCGCCGGCGGCGAGAACGGCACGGCGTTCTGGACCCTGATGTCGTCCGGCTCGTGGCTCAACCACGGTGGCGACGACATCGGCACCACGCCTGGGCTGATGGGTCCGGAGGAGAAGCTCTACCTCGGCTGGCTGGACTACTCCGAGGTCGGCGCCGGTCAGAGCGGAACCTACAACCTCGGCCCGTCGCAGCACACCTACGACAACGCCGACCAGGCGATCAAGGTGGACCTGCCGGACTCGGTGCGTACGCAGTCGTACACGACGCCGCCGGAGGGCACGCACGCCTGGTACTCCGGGCGCGGTGACGATCTCAACAACACTCTGACCCGCCAGGTGCCGGCGGCCGCCTCGGTCACCGTTACCTCCGACGCGTGGTACGACATCGAGGCAGGTTTCGACTACCTCTACGCCGAGTACTCGCTCGACGGCGGGGCGACGTGGACCAAGATCGGCAAGGGCCTGACCGGCGCGCAGACCAAGTGGGGCGGCATCCGCTTCTCCTACAAGCCGGGTGGGCAGCCGTCGATGTTCCGGTTCCGGTACGCCACCGACGGTGGGGTCAACGAGGCCGGCGCGTTCCTCGACAACATCGCGATCAAGGCCGACAAGGCCACGTTCACCGACGGCGCCGAAAGCGGCGACAACGGCTGGACCGCCAACGGGTGGAAGACCTCGACCGGGACCGAGACCGCGACCGGCGAGCGCTACTACCTGCTGGAGAACCGGCAGTACGTCGGCTACGACTCGACCCTCGAGCAGGGGCCGTACCAGTTCTCCGAGGGTGTCACGCGGCCGAACTGGGTCGAGCGCTTCCCGTTCCAGAACGGCATGCTGGTCTGGATGGTCGACCAGGGCGTCGCCGACAACAACACCAGTGCGCACCCGGGCTTCGGGTACGCCATGCCGGTGGACGCGCGGCCCGACTCGCTGACCTACCCGGACGGCACCAGCCCGAGCAACCGTCGCGAGCCGTTCGACGCGACGTTCGGTCTGGAGGCCACCGACCGGGTGTGCCTGCACAAGCAGGCCGTGGTCGGCAAGGGACAGACTCAGCATGTCGAGACGTCCGAGGCCTGTGCCGAGCCGAGTGCGGCGATGCCGACGTTCAACGACTCGGACCCGAACGCCTACTGGAACGCGGCCAACCCGCAGAACTCGGTCAAGGTCGCCGGTGTCGGCGTCATGGCGACGGTCACCGCTGACAACGGCGGTTTCCTGACCGTGGACGTTCACAACCCGGCCAACTGAGCTCCGCTGAGTTAGCCAGCAGCACTAACCGTCACTGGGCGGCGCCGATCCGGCGCCGCCCAGCGGCATATCTCCGGCCACCGACGGCGAGGACAGGATCCGGGGCCGCGCGAAGTCGCTGTTGTCGATCACCACGTCGACCAGGCGAAGCGGATCGACCTCGGCGAGGTAGACCTCCTCGGCCGGCAGGTAGCGGTCCCGATGCACCGCCTCGGCCTCCGAGCCCGCCCAGTCCTGGTCGCGCTCGGCGCCCCGCCGGATCGACTGCTGCGGCTCGATCTCGAGCCAGACCCGGAAGTCCCAGTGAGCATCGATCTCGGGCCGGAAGGCGAAGACGCCGTCGACGATCAGCACGGCATCGTCGGCCGCCGGCGTGATCACGTCGGAGTGGTCGAGCTGGGTGAGCGGATCGATGCTGCACAGCACGCAGGCGCCGGAGCCCTCGGGCGCGGCCGGCTCCAGCAGCAGCCGGGTGGCGGCGTCGTAGTCGAAGGCGTTGCGGTAGTAGCCCGGTCCGGACTCCCGGTCGTAGCGATGCCGCTCCCGCCACGGCCGCTTGAAGTCGTCCAAGCTGGCCCGGAGTACGGGACGGCCGGACTCACTCAGGTACGCGGCGAGCTCGTGGCCGAAGCTGGTCTTGCCGGCCGCCGTACGTCCGTCGATGCCGACCCGAAGGCGTTGCGGCCCGAGCGACCGGATCCGATCGGCGACCGCGGACACGACAGCTGCCCGCTCCGGCGAGGCCGAAACGGGCAGCGGTTGTTGCCAGGTGGAGACCGACCGGTGCACCGGCGCGGGCTGGCCGATGTGGTCGGTCATCGATACGTCAGGCGATGAACTCTTCGAGGTCGCTGAGCAGCGCGGCCTTCGGCTTGGCGCCGACGATGGACTTGACGACCTCGCCACCCTTGTAGACGTTCATGGTCGGGATGCCCGTGACCCGGTACTGCGCCGGGGTCTGCGGGTTCTCGTCCACGTTCATCTTCACGAGTTCGATCTTCTCGCTGTTCTCGCGGTAGATCTCCTCGAGGATCGGCGAGACCTGGCGGCACGGGCCACACCACTCGGCCCAGAAGTCGACCAGGACGGGCTTGTCAGAGCCCAGCACGGTCTGAGCGAAGTCGCCGTCGGTCACGGCTTTGATGTCTGCCACTGGTACTCCCTTTGAGTCTGAGGCGCGGCGCAGATTGGCCGCCGCGTCGGGGTCAACAATGCCTCACCCCGCGGACATTCCTGAACCGATGTCGGGTCTCGGCTCGCAAGACGTCAGCCGACGGCGGCTGCCGATTCGGCGTGTGCCCGGTCGGCGAGGAACCGCTCGGCATCGAGCGCAGCTGCACAGCCGGTGCCCGCAGCGGTGACCGCCTGGCGATAGGTGTGGTCGACCAGGTCGCCGGCCGCGAAGACGCCGGGCAGGTTGGTCCGGGTCGACGAGCCGTCGACCAGCACGTAGCCCTCGTCGTCGAGTCGTACCTGGCCCTTGACCAGCTCGGAGCGGGGATCGTGGCCGATCGCGATGAACAGGCCGGTCACCGGAAGCTCGCGAGTCGCGCCGGTCTCGGTATCGGTGAGGGTCACGCTCTCGAGCTTGTCCGTACCGTTGATCGCGGTCACCTGACTGTTCCAGGCGAAGTTGATCTTGTCGTTGGCGAACGCCCGGTCCTGCATGATCTTGCTGGCGCGCAGCTCGTCACGCCGGTGGATGACGGTGACCGAGCGAGCGAACCGGGTCAGGAACGTCGCCTCCTCGATGGCGGAGTCACCGCCGCCGACGACCGCGATGTCCTGGTCGCGGAAGAAGAAGCCGTCACAGGTCGCACACCAGCTGACGCCGTGTCCGGACAGCTTGTCCTCGCTGGGCAGCTCGAGCTTCCGGTAGCCGGAGCCCATCGCCAAGATGACCGAGTGTGCCCGGTGCTCGGTGCCGTCGAAGGTGCGCACCACCTTGATGTCGCCGCTCAGGTCGACCGACGTGACGTCGTCCGGGACCAGCTCGGCGCCGAACCGCTCGGCCTGCGCGCGGAAGTGATCCATCAGCTGCGGACCCAGGATCCCCTCGGGGAAGCCAGGGTAGTTCTCGACGTCGGTGGTGGTCATCAAGGCACCGCCGGCGGTCACCGAACCCTCGAACACCAAGGGATTGAGGTTGGCCCGCGCCGTGTAGAGCGCAGCCGTGTACCCGGCCGGTCCAGAACCGATGATGATGACGTTACGTACGTCCTGCGACACCGTGATGTGTCCCCTTCCGAATGCAGAGGAGCCGTCCCTCAGAGGCGGGCGAACTCCACGATTCCTTCAACGCATCGTACGGGTTGTGGATTCCCGAGGGCGACGGTCGCCGCCTGGGGCTTCGCCCGGTTTTGCGTAACTTTCACCGTCTAGCGCGGCTTCAGACTCGCGCTCGCGAGCACTTGGGCCCGCGAGCCCTGGCAGCTGAACGCCACGGCGTCGGTCGCCGACCCCGGTTGGCTGATCAGCAGGTGGGCCGGCGTGCCGTCGAGCGTGATCTCGTGGAGCTCCCCGGATGGCAGGCTGGCCGCCGTCGGATCCGGACACAGGCCGCTGACCTGGGCTGCGTAGGACTCCGCGCTGGCCTCGGGTTTGTCCGCCGGGCCCGGGACGATCCGCTCCTGCTGGCCTGGCAAGAAGCTCTTCGCCACGTCGCGGGCGAAGCTTTCGCTTGACAGGGCGACCGTCGCGCCGGACGCGCTCGGCACGGTGCTCAGCTCCGGGGTGCCACGCGGCTTGACGGCCTCGTCCTGCGACGACCTGTGCCCCGATTGGAAGCCGGAGGTGCCCGAATCGTCTGCGCTGCTCGCACGTGAGTCGCTGCTGCCGCCCGTGCCGTTGTCGAGCGCGGGTACGGCGATGCCTATCACGCCGATGACGGCGGCCGCCACCAGGACGGGG
>DATFRX010000359.1:0-2282 GCA_035262905.1 Nocardioidaceae bacterium | reverse complement strand
GGCTCGGCGACGAGGCTCAGATCCATGTCGTACTCGAAGCGACCGGACTGTGCATCAACGGGGGCGGCAACCACCCCAAGGCCGTGAACAAGGCAAGCTTCACGGCCCAAGGCGACTTCCCCGTACAGAACGGTAAGGCGGACTTCTCGCTGTCCGTGACGGCCGTCTTCCAACCCAACTGCAGTCCGCCGATGACGGTGGCATTCACCGACGTCAAGGTGACGGACACGACCAACAACCTCGTCAAGTCCTTGCCCGGCACGTTCTAGCCGGGGCGACCTGACCGATGGGCGCGGTCAACCCAGGCCGCGCCCATCCCCATGCGACTGCAAGCCGGGCGGAATGTCGGACCCGCGTGGCAGACTCCAACGGTGCGATCGATCGACGTGGCCGAGCGACAGGCCCGGCTGGCTCGGCGTCACCGGATCGCGCCCGGCTATCGCGCGGGCGATGTGGTCGAGGCGACCAGCGACATGGTCTGCCTGCATGCCACCGATCCGGCCACCGTCTTCCTGTCGGCGTGGGCGCGGATCGACGGACTCAAGGTCGGCGATCTCGAGCAGGCGTTATACGCCGATCGCTCGCTGGTCAAGCACCTCGCGATGCGCCGTACGTTGTTCGTCTTCCCGCGGGCGATTCTGCCCGTCGCACAGGCCGGAGCGAGTGAACGGGTCGCCGACAACGAGCGCCGGCGGCTGATCCGCGACGTCGAGAAGGCCGGTCTGCATCGCGACGGCGAGCGCTGGCTGGCGTCCGCGGCGGAGGCGGTCGTCGGCGCCCTGACCGAGGGCCGCGAGGCGTCGTCGACCGAGCTGCGCGAGGAGATCCCCCTGCTCGAGGGCTCGATCAGCTACGGCGAAGGCAAGAAGTGGGGCGGCCAGGTACCGATCGGACCCCGGGTGCTGACCACGCTGTCGGCCGCCGGGCGGATCGTCCGGGGCACCAACGCCGGCGGCTGGACCGCGTCGCGGCCCCGATGGACGTCGATGAGCTCCTGGCTGGGCGAGGACCTGCCGACGGTCGACGAGGCCGAGGGAGTCGCGGGGCTCGTCGAGCCGTGGCTTCGGACCTTCGGGCCGGGCACCGCGGCCGACATCAAGTGGTGGCTCGGATCGACCGTCCGGGCGGTGCGACAGGCGCTGGCCGATCTCGACGCGGTCGAGGTGGATCTCGACGGCCAGACTGGCTATCTGCTGCCGGATGACCTGGATCCGGTCGAGCCGGTCGAGCCCTGGATCGCGCTGCTGCCGATGCTCGACCCGACGACGATGGGTTGGCAGCAGCGAGAGTGGTATCTCGGGCCGTACAAGTCGCAGCTCTTCGACCGGGCAGGCAATGCCGGACCCACGATCTGGTGCGACGGACGGATCGTTGGCGGCTGGCGACAGTACGACAACGGCGAGGTCGAGCTGCAATTGCTCGAAGACGTCGGTGCCGAGGCGAGCCAGGCGATCGAGGCCGAGGCGGTCCGCCTGACCGCCTGGCTGGACGGCACTCGCGTGCTGCCACGGTTCCCCTCGCCGCTGTGGAGGGCCGAGCGAGTCTGACCGGCGCCGGCCACCAGGCGATGACTCCCGTCCAGGGGACCTTCGACCCATGTGATCGGCCGTCGACCTGCGTACATTCGCCAACGCTCGCCGACCGGCGCGGGGCCGGCGGGCGTACGGAGACGCGATGGACTCACAACGGCTGCGGCTGGTGTTCGCCGACGACAACTTCCTCGTACGAGAGGGAGTGTCCGGTCTGCTCACCGAGTCCGGCGCCGTCGACGTCCTCGACACGGTCGCCGATCCGCAGTCGCTGCTCAAGGTCGTCGGCGAGCTCAGTCCCGACGTGGTCCTGACCGACATCCGGATGCCGCCCACCTTTACCAACGAGGGCATCGTGGCGGCCAAGCGGATCCGGGCCGAGCATCCGCAGACCGGCGTGGTCGTGCTGTCCCAGTTCGTCGAGGAGGACTACGCCGTCGAGCTGCTGGCCGACGGCGTCGCGGGTCTGGGCTATCTGCTGAAGGAGCGGGTGTCCGATCTGGACGAGCTCCTTCGGGCTCTCCGCGAGGTCGCCCGGGGAGGCTCGTCGCTGGACCCGAAGGTCGTCGAGGGACTGCTGGCCCGCCGCACCAGCGAGGCCTCGTCGCCGCTGCTCGGACTGTCCGAGCGGGAGCGGGAGGTCCTCTCCGAGATGGCCACCGGCAAGAGCAACGCGATGATCGCCCAGACGCTGTACATGAGCGTCCGGGCGGTCGAGAAGCACATCAGCTCGATCTTCCAGAAGCTGGACCT
>DATFRX010000358.1:0-4239 GCA_035262905.1 Nocardioidaceae bacterium | reverse complement strand
GAGCCGTGGCCGCGGCTCTCGCTCGTACGCCGGGTGCTCGAGGACGACGCGGTCTATGTCGGGCCGTACACATCGAGACGGACTGCCGAGCGGGCGATGGCCGCACTCCACGAGGCGTTCCCGCTGCGCCAGTGCAGTGGCCGGCTCCCCCGCAAGCCGTCGCGATCGCCGTGCGTGCTGGCCGAGATGGGCCGCTGCCTGTCGCCGTGCGACGGCTCGGCCACGGTCGAGGCCTACGACGCGGTCGTGATGTCGGTCCGCCAGGCGCTGATCGCCAACCCGGTGGAGGTCGTGGGCGCCGTCACCCGCAAGATGGCCACGCTCTCGGCGCAGCATCGGTTCGAGGACGCCGGGGTGCATCGGGACCGGCTGAGCGCGTTCCTGCGCGGCAGCGCGCGTACCCAGCGACTGTCGGCCCTGACCCGGTGCCCGGAGGTCGTCGCCGCCAGTCGGCTCGACAACGGCCGCTGGGAGATGCACGTCATCCGCTACGGCCGGCTCGCCGCGGCCGGGGTGCTTCGACCCGGCGAGAGCGGGCGGGCGTTCGCCGCGAGTCTGGTCGCGAGCGCGGAGACGGTCATCGCGGGCCCCGGACCCACTCCGGCCGCATCCGCTGCCGAGACCGAGTGCGTGCTGCGCTGGCTGGAGTCACCGGGCATCCGGTTGTTCGACATCGACGGCATCTGGACCTGTCCGCTAGGCGGCGCCGGCGGCCAGCTCGCCACGATGTCGGCCGCCGACACGAGTCGCGAGTCCGTCGTGCCGTTCGATGAGCGGGGCGTGCTCTCGACGGTCCACCAGCCCTGATCGGATCGTCGCTAAGGTGGTGCCGTGATCACCGCGATCGTCTTCGTCAAGGCCGATGTCGCCAGCATCCCCGAGGTCGCCGAGCAGATCGCCGGCCTCGACGGGGTCAGCGAGGTCTACTCCGTCACCGGCCACATCGACCTGATCGTCATGGTCCGGGTGCGGGCGCACGACGACATCGCCGCGGTCGTGGCCGACAGCCTCAACAAGGTGCCCGGCGTCCAGTCGACCGAGACCCACATCGCGTTCCGGACCTACTCGCACCACGACCTAGAGGCCGCCTTCAGCCTCGGCGCCGACGCAGACTGAGCCGACTCAGGCTGGGGCGTGCCGCTGCGACACGCTGACCCAGCGCTCGAGTACGTCGCCTGCGGATCCGGTGTCGATGGACTCGCGGGCCCGAGCCAGACCGGCCTGCAGCCGATCGTTCAGACTCCCCTCCGAGCCGGCATGCGCGGCGAGTCCGGCGGCAGCGTTCAGGAGCACCGCGTCGCGTACGGGTCCGGCCTCACCGGCGAGCACCTGCGTGAACACCTTGGCGTTGTGATCCGGGTCGGCTCCCCGAAGATCCTCGGCGGTGGCGCGGGCGATGCCGAGCTCGGCCGGGTCAAGCGACTCCTCGGTGACGGTCGCGTTGCCGCCGTCGACCACCCAGACCGAGGACGTACTCGTGGTCGTGAGCTCGTCGAGCCCGTCGTCGCCACGGAAGACCAGGGCGTCGACGCCACGCGCCGCGAGCACGCCGGCCATGATCGGCGCCATCCGCCGGTCCGCCACGCCGAGTGCCTGGGCGGCCGGTCGCGCCGGGTTGGTCAGCGGGCCGAGGAAGTTGAACGTCGTCGCGATGCCGAGCTGCCGCCGCACCGGGATCGCGTGCCGCAGTGACGAGTGGAAGACCGGCGCGAAGCAGAACGTGATGCCCGCCTCGGCGGCGATGTCGGCGATCTGATCGCTCGGCACGTCGAGCCGGATGCCGAGCGCCTCCAGCACGTCGGCTGCTCCGCTGGCGGACGAGGCGGCCCGGTTGCCGTGCTTGACGACCGGGACGCCGGCCCCTGCGGTGACGACGGCCGCCATCGTGGAGATGTTGACCGTACGAGACCGATCGCCGCCGGTCCCGACGATGTCGACGAACCGGCCAGGGACGGTCAGTGGGGCCGCGTGGTCGTACATCGTGCGGACGAGTCCCTCGACCTCCTCGACGGTCTCGCCCTTGGCCCGGAGTGCGACGGCGAACCCGGCGATCTGCGCCTCGGTGGCCTCGCCGGACAGGATCTCGTGCATCGCCCAGGCGGTCTGGTCGGCGTCGAGGTCCTCACCGCTCACCAAGGCGGTCAGCACCTGCGGCCAGCTGCTCATCGCGGCCGCCTAACGCGTCGACGTGCCGATGCGCCGGCGCTGTCCGATCAGCCGCGTCACGGCCTCGGCGAGCGCCTGCGGATCGATCGGGTGCGAGACGGCGGCATCGGCGCGGGACCAGGCAGACAGCCACGCGTCGTCGCCGCGGCCGGTGAGCACCAGCAGCGGCGGGCACTGGTAGATCTCGTCCCTCAGCTGCCGGGCGATCCCCAGGCCGCCCGCGGGGACCGCCTCGCCGTCGAGGATGGCGAGATCGATGCCGCCGCGGTCCATGGTGGCGATGACGACCGGCTCGGTGGCGCACTCGATGTACTCGAACGGTGGCAAATCGGGGTGCGGCCGCTTGCCCAGGGCGAGCATCACCTTGTCGCGCGTATGCCGGTCGTCGCTGTAGACGAGGACCCGAAGGGGCGCGGAGTCGCTGGGGGCAGTCACGGGCCGATCGTATCGGGTGACATGCACCTACGGTGCCCCAGCCGAGACACCGGCCCAAGGCATCGACATAATGGCCCCCGTGGCGAGCACAACGGCGATTCCAGCGTCTCGACTGCACGGGCCTCCGGACCGACCGAGCATGGTCAGTGTCGGCACCGTCGTGTGGCTGTCCAGCGAGCTGATGTTCTTCGCGGCCTTGTTCGCCGCCTACTTCACGATCCGGGGGCTCGAGCAGCCGCTGTGGGAGCAGGAGACGGCCAAGCTCAACCTGCCGTTCGCGACGGTCAACACCACCGTCCTGGTGCTGTCCAGTGTCACCTGCCAGCTCGGCGTGTTCGCGGCCGAGCGAGGCCGGGTCGGCCGGGTCGGCAGCGTGTTCAACGTCGGCGGCTGGGGCATGCGCGAGTGGTTCGTGCTGACCTTCATGATGGGCACGTTCTTCATCGGCGGTCAGACCTTCGAGTACACCGAGCTGATCCACGAGGGCACGACGATCTCGTCGTCGCCGTACGGCTCGGTCTTCTATCTCACGACCGGATTCCACGGGATCCACGTGACCGGCGGCCTGATCGCGTTCCTGTTCGTCCTCGGCCGCACCTTCGTCGCCCGCCGGTTCACCCACGAGCAAGCAGTGACGTCGATCGTCGTGTCGTACTACTGGCACTTCGTCGACATCGTGTGGATCGGACTCTTCGCCACGATCTATCTACTACAGTAGGTAGTACGACCGACCACGACCGAGCCCACGACCAACGAGAGGCGGCACTGTGCACCTCCCCCTCATCCGGCGCGGACCGCTCCGGCGCGTGTCGTCGTGGCGGCGCCACCGACTGGCCGGCTTCGCGGTCGTCCTGGTCGCACTATCGGCCGTCGGCGGGGTCTACGCCGCGTTCGCACCCGACACGGCCACCGCCGACAACAGTCAGAGCGACCTGGTCCAGGAGGGCCGCAAGCTCTTCCTGGTCGGCTGCTCGTCGTGCCACGGCCTGAACGGCGAGGGTGTGCTGGCCGGCGAGGCCAACCGCAACTACGGACCGTCCCTGGTGGGTGCCGGCGCGGCCGCGGTCGACTTCCAGGTCGGCACCGGCCGGATGCCGATGTCGCAGCCCGGCCCACAGGCGCTGCAGAAGAAGGTCACCTACACGCCCGAGGAGATCTCGGCGCTCGCGGCCTACGTCGCCTCGCTCGGACCGGGGCCGGCCATCCCGCCCGACGAGTACACCGACATCTCTGGCATCTCGCAGGAGCAGCTGACCGAGGGCGGCGAGTTCTTCCGGACCAACTGCACCGCCTGTCACAACTCCGTCGGGGCCGGCGGCGCCCTGCCGAGCGGACGCTTCGCACCGACGCTGCGCGGCGTCACTCCCCGGCACATGTACGAAGCGATGCTGACCGGGCCGCAGCAGATGCCGATCTTCTCCGACGCGGTCATCACCCCGGAGGACAAGCGGTCGATCATCGCGTACGTCAAGGCGGTCGAGGCGCAGCCCGATCACGGCGGATTCGCCCTCGGCGGCTTCGGTCCGGTGAGCGAGGGCGTCGTGGTCTTCCTCGTCGGCATGGCCTCGCTGGTCGCGGCCACCATCTGGATCACATCGCACGGAGCGCGGGTGACCGACAAGACAGCCAAGGCATCGA
>DATFRX010000357.1:0-5566 GCA_035262905.1 Nocardioidaceae bacterium | reverse complement strand
CCATCCCGATCATCATCATCGTGCTGTTGTTCCAGCGCAGAATCGTCGCCGGGCTGACCTCCGGTGCCGTGAAGGGTTGATGCCTTATGGCCACCATTGAAATGAAGAACATCGTCAAGAAGTACCCCGACGGCTTCGAGGCCGTGAAGGACGTCAGTGTCGATGTCGCCGACGGCGAGTTCATGATCCTGGTCGGCCCTTCCGGCTGTGGGAAGTCGACCCTGCTGCGGATGATCGTCGGGCTGGAGGACATCACCTCCGGCGACATGGTCATCGGCGGCGAGCGGGTCAACGAGAAGGCGCCGCGCGACCGCAACCTGTCGATGGTGTTCCAGAACTACGCGCTCTATCCGCACCTGAGCGTGTACGAGAACATCGCGTTCCCACTGCGGCTTTCGAAGTCGCACACCCAGGCGGAGATCGACCAGAAGGTCCACGAGGCATCGGACCTGCTGGAGCTCAACGAGCACCTTGAGCGCAAGCCGGCCAACCTGTCCGGTGGCCAGCGGCAGCGGGTGGCGATGGGCCGGGCGATCGTCCGCGACGCGCAGGCGTTCCTGTTCGACGAGCCGCTGTCCAACCTGGACGCCAAGCTGCGTGGGCAGATGCGGACCGAGATCGCCCGGCTGCAGCGCAAGCTCGGTGTCACCACGGTCTACGTCACCCACGACCAGACCGAGGCGATGACGCTGGGCGACCGGGTCGCGGTGCTGAACCGGGGCGTGCTCCAGCAGTGCGCGACGCCACGGGAGCTCTATGAGCAGCCGGTCAACCTGTTCGTCGCCGGCTTCATCGGCTCGCCCCCGATGAACTTCATGCCGGCGACCGTACGCGGCGACTCGATCGAGCTCCCGTTCGTCACGGTGCCGTTGCCGGCCGAGACCGCCCGCATAGTCGAGGGCCACGACCTGCTCATCGCGGGAGTGCGTCCGGAGCACTTCGAGGACGCGAGTCTGGTGCCGGACACCAGCCGCGGCGTGACCTTCCAGGCGACCATCGACGTCATCGAGTGGCTGGGCAACGAGCAGTACGCCTACGTGCCGTTCGAGACGTCGCCGGAGGTCGAGGGTCGGCTCACCGAGCTCCAGCGCGAGTTGGAGGCGGAGAGCTCGCGTACCCAGTTGGTCGTGTCGCTGGACGCCAACAGCCGGGTCAACGAGGGCGAGCGGGCGCAGTTGTTCATGAACACCGTCGGCATGCACCTGTTCGACCCGGCGACCGGCGCGAACCTGACCCAGAAGAGGAGCTGAACGGCAGGCAACTCGTACGTGGACGCGACCTTGACCTGCGGCGCGTCCATACGGTGGAATCGCGACGCAACCCTCCACGACGGATCGTCCGGCACGTACCTGCCGGTGGAAGGAAGTGCCAGTCATGGCCAACGTCACGTACGAAAAGGCGTCCTGCATCTATCCCGGCGCCGACAAGCCCGCAGTCGACGAGCTTGATCTCTCCATCGAAGACGGCGAGTTCATGGTGCTCGTCGGTCCCTCCGGATGCGGCAAGTCCACATCGCTGCGGATGCTCGCCGGCCTCGAAGAGGTCACCACCGGCAGCGTCCTGATCGGCGACGTCGACGTCAGTCGCACGCCGCCCAAGGACCGCGACATCGCGATGGTCTTCCAGAACTACGCCCTCTACCCCCACATGTCGGTCGCCGAGAACATGGGCTTCGCCCTCAAGATGGCCGGCGTCAACAAGAGCGAGCGCGCCGAGCGAGTACGCGACGCGGCCAAGCTCCTCGGCCTCGAGGAGTTCCTCGACCGCAAGCCCAAGGCGCTGTCGGGCGGTCAGCGGCAGCGGGTCGCGATGGGCCGCGCGATCGTCCGGGAGCCGCAGGTCTTCTTGATGGACGAGCCGCTGTCCAATCTGGACGCCAAGCTCCGCGTCTCCACCCGGGCCCAGATCGCCTCGCTCCAGCGCCGGCTCGGCATCACCACCGTCTACGTGACGCACGACCAGGTCGAGGCCATGACGATGGGCGACCGGGTCGCGGTGCTCAACGACGGCCTCCTGCAGCAGGTCGATACCCCGCTCAATCTGTACGACAAGCCGGCCAACGCCTTCGTCGCCGGCTTCATCGGCTCGCCCGCGATGAACCTGTTCACCGGCAAGGTCGGCGAGGCCGGCGTCAAGGTCGGCAGCCTGGTCGTACCGATGAGCCAGACCACCCGGTCCGCGCTCAACGGCGACTCCGAGGTCACCGTCGGGATCCGGCCGGAGGCGCTGACCCCGGTCGGCTCGGACACGCCCGGACTCGACGCGGTCGTCGACGTCGTCGAGGAGCTCGGCGCCGACGCCTACATCTACGGCACGCTCAAGGCCGATTCCGAGGCCGGCCTCGAGGGGGCCGTGATCGCCCGGCACGAGGCCAGGTCGGTTCCACAGCGGGGAGCTGCCATCCGGCTCGGTGCTCCCACCGAAAATGTTCACATGTTCTCGACGTCGACGGGGGAGCGTCTGCCAGTCTGACCGGGTTTGTCGCCGCCGGTCTGTGATTGGTCGCACGCGCGGCTTGATCACCGGCCGGTTATCCGGCAATGTGAGCCCGGTCTTTCTCCGTCCATCCAATCGTCGTGCCGTGTAAACCAAGGAGTGTTCTGTGGCCGATCGGGCCGCTCGACCAGGCAAGCACAAGGCACGCCACCGTGGACCTTCACGCCCCTTGCGCACTCGCAAGGCTCCTAAAGTCGAGCGCACCCCCGAGATCCAGCGCACACCGACGGTCCAGCGCACGCCCAGCGTCCAGGACATTCGCAACACCCAGCGCATCCCCAGGGCCCAGCGCACCCCCAGCGTCCAGCGCACCCCGAAGGTCCAGCCCACCCCCAGCGTCCAGGACATTCGCAACACCCAGCGCATCCCCAGGGCCCAGCGCACGCCCAGCGCTCAGCGCACCCCCAGCGTGCAGCGCACCCCCAAGGTCCAGCGCACCCCCAGCGCCCAGGACATTCGCAATACCCAGCGCACTCATAAGCGGACTTCGGGCATGCGCGGCCCAGCCATCACCTCAATGGTCGGCGGCGTGCTCGCGGCCGCGGCGGTCGCGGGGACGTGGGTCGTGGTCACCGACGACGGCGGCGCCGAGGTCGCGGCCGACGACCGGCCCGCCACGACGACCTCGCAGTCCTCCACGTCGATGGACTACCAGCGCGCCGCGCCGGAGGTGAGCCGCGACGTCGACCGACCGTCGCTGAGCTCGCTCAAGGCGGACGCGATGGGCGACTACTCCTACGGCGGCTCCCATGAGGCCGGCCGGGTCACGGTGGAGCGGCAGGAGTTGGCGACCAGCGACTCCGACCCGAAGGACATCGCGATGGCGATGCTCCCGCAGTACGGGTGGGACTCCTCGCAGTTCGGTTGCCTCGACGACCTCTGGTACGGCGAGAGCGGCTGGGATCCGTCCGCGGAGAACCCGTACTCCGGCGCCTACGGCATCCCGCAGGCCCTGCCGGGCTCGAAGATGGCCGCGGCCGGGCCCGACTGGGAGACCAACCCGGCGACCCAGATCGAGTGGGGCCTCGGCTACATCCAGGATCGCTACGGCTCGCCGTGCTCGGCCAACTCCTTCAAACTGGCCAACGGCTGGTACTGAGCCGCTCTGACTCACCCGGCTCGCGAGGACGCTGACCGGTAGCGTTCCACGCATCCAGTCGACTCCGAGGTGAGGGGCGGTCCGGGGCAGATGCGCCTTCCGCGATGGGTTCGCGCGCTGTGGCGCCCGTCGTGGCCGACCGTCGTCGTGCTCCTGGCGTACCTGGCCGCCGCCCTGCTCGTCACCTGGCCGCTGTGGACGCCGCTGGGCGATCGGACCAGCGCAGTCAACCCCGGCGACATGGCGCTGTTCGCCTGGCTGATGGAGTGGCCACCGCATGCGGTCGCACACGGTGACAATCCGTGGTTCACTGACGCGCTCAACGCGCCGACCGGCGTCAACCTGATGTGGAACAACGGCATGTCGCTGCCGGCCCTGGTGCTGTGGCCGGTCACGGCGCTGTTCGGCGGGCTGGCCACGGTGGTCGTGCTGCTGACCCTCGGCATGGCCGGCTCCGCCGCGACCGCGTACGCCGCCCTGCGGTCGCTCTCGGTGCGGGTGGCGCCGGCCGCTATCGGGGGCGCGCTGTTCGGCTTCTCGCCCGCGATGCTCGCCCAGGCGCACGGGCATCCCAACCTCGTCTTCAACGTCCTGGCACCCGTGATCCTGCTGCTGGTCGTCCGGCTGGTCGCCGACCCGGAGCCGCGACGCCGCGATGCGATCCTGCTGGGCCTGACCGCCGGCGCCCAGGTACTGATCGGCGAGGAGATCCTGCTCCTGACCGGCATCGTGGCGGTGCTGCTCGTCGCCGCCCTCGCGCTGAGTCGGCCCGACCTGGTCCGGCTGCGGGTGCGCCAGATCGGCCCGCGGGCGGCCGAGGCGGCCGGCGTCTTCCTCGTCTTGGCGGCGCTGCCGTTGGGCTTCCAGCTCTTCGGGCCGCTCGAGCAGCACGGTCTGCCGTTCGACCCGGCGTACTACTCCGCCGACCTCGCGGGGTACGTCGTGCCGACCGAGCTGCAGCAGCTGTCCACGGAGGCCACCCGTACCCGCTCGGAAGCCTTTCCCGGTGGTCTCGAGGAACACACCGCCTACCTTGGCTGGCCACTGATCGCGCTATGCGTCGTCGTGCTCGTGCTGTGGTGGCGCAGCCTGCGGGTCCGGGTCGCGTTGCTCACCGCCGCGGTCGTGGCGGTCTTCGCGCTAGGGGAGCGGCTCACGATCGACGGCCAGGAGAAGGGTCTGCGGCTGCCGTGGGATCTGCTCAACGACCTGCCGTTCCTCGAACACGTCGTGCAGACCCGGTTCGCGATCTTCACGATCGGGCTGATCGGCGCGGCCGTGGCGTTCGCCCTCGACGATCTGGCGGCCCGGCCGCTCCCGATCCACGCGGTCGGATGGGGGGTGGTGGCCCTGGCGGTGATTCCGCTGCTGCCGGCCCGCTACGACGCCGCCGATGCTCCGACGGTGCCGGACTTCTTCGCCGAACGCGCCGGCCAGGTCCTGGGCTGTGACGGCACGGTGCTGGTGTTGCCCTACCCCTCAGCCGCCTTCACCGACCCGATGCTGTGGCAGGCGGCATCCGGGTTCGCGTTCTCGATGCCCGGCGGCTACTTCATCGGGCCGGACGCTACCGGGCAGGCCCGTTTCGGCGGCGCGGGGAGCTTTACGCGGAGCGTGTTCGAGAGCGCGTACCTCGAAGGCGTGATCACGCCGGCGACAGCGGCCACCCGGCGGGAGTTCGCGTCGGACCTCGACGACTGGGACGTCTGCGCGGCGGTGATCGGGCCGGGGTACAACTACGACGTCGTACTGGGCCAGGCGGTCCGGCTGATCGGCGCGCAGCCCGAGCCGGTGGGCGGCGGCGTACTGGTCTGGCATGACCTGTCGGCGGTCCGGGCCCTGTCCCAGTGACGGATAGTGGCTGTCCGAGTGACGGATGATGGCTGTCGGAGTGGCGGATCGTGGGGATCGGGGAGTTGAGAGGATGGGCGCGTGGTAGCGGTGGAGGGCCGGCCAGGGCCGTCGGCGCCG
>DATFRX010000356.1:0-15353 GCA_035262905.1 Nocardioidaceae bacterium | reverse complement strand
GGCGTGGGCCGGCGCCGCGAGTCCGTGGGGTTCGTGGCGCGCACCTGAACCTGCTCGGGGCTCCAGGCCACGTTGAGCGTGACGGGCTCGCCGGGCGCATGCCGGCCGGCGTTGGTCAGGCACTCGCGCACGATCCGGTTGACGGCGAGCCCGGCCGGCGCACTGTCCGGCCACGGCTCTCCGGTGACGACGAGCGAGTTGGTGATGCCGGCGACCTCGGCCCGGCGGGCGAGCTCGGTCAGTCCCTCCGCGGTCGTGCCGCCGGTGTCGCCATCCGGTGCCAGCAGGCCGAGCACGCCGCGGATCTCGGTCAGGGTGCGGTGGGCGGTGGCCCGGATCGCCTCGACCGGCGCACCCGCGCGTTCCGGGCTGGTCTTCAGCGCCGAGGCGGCGGCTTCGGCCTGGATCGCGATCAGCGTGACCTCGTGGCCGACCACGTCGTGCAGCTCCTGGGCGATGCGGGCCCGCTCGGCGTCGACGGCGGCCTCCTCGACCCGGCGTTGCTCGTCCTGGAGCTGTTCGGCGAGATCGGCGAGCGCATGGTTCTGGTGCCGCAGATGCCGTACGAGCTGGCCCGCGAGCACCGGCGCGACCACGACGAGCACGCCTCCGATGATCGCGACCGGCGGCTCCGGCCCGAGCAGGGTGCCGATCACCGCGGTCGCCGTTGCCCAGGCGGTGACCAGCGCGACGGCCAGTCGCGGCGCTCCCCAGCTGCCCAGGGCGAAGAACTGCAGGATCACGACGACGAAGCCCAGGATCGGGAACCCGTCGAGCGGAATCAGCCAGAACGCCGCCGAGATCAGGGACGCCTCGATCGGGCGAGTGCGTCGCCATGCCAACGGCAGGGTCGATCCGACGACGAACAGCTCGCCGAGTCCTGGCGCGGCGATGGGCGCGAGCACGACCTGGATCAGTCCCACGACGGTGAAGGCGACGGCCAATGCCGCGTCGACCCGTGTCGTGTTCAGACGATCCAGCGTGATGGCCACGAAGGGAGCGTACGGCGCTCCGACCTGCGGTGACATCAGCCCAGGGGCTGACCTCGGACCGCGCTCCGGGCTGATCCAGAAGCGTCCCGCAGGTCGATGTGGGCCGGGCCCGGCCGTTCGTACGGTTCCGGTGCATCAGCTCGATCGGCGCCACCAGCGCCGCCACGAAAGGCATCGCATGACCACGTACAGCATCGACCGACCCACCGAGCAAGGATCCGGCCTCGACCTGGTCCGGCTCAGCACCCGGTTCGGCGTCGCGTTCACGATCTGCCAGCTCGGCGTCATGATCCTGATGGCGATCTTCGTGCTCCCGCACGGCGGATCACCGAACGATCCGGCGCTCGAGCGAGGCGAGAACGTGCTCGACGCGGCGAATCTCTACCGGGCCGGCAACTACCTCTTCATGATCTCCGGCACCCTGCTGCTCGGCTTCCTCGGCGCCGTGCAGCTGCGCCTCCGGCGGGTGGACTCGACCGGGATCCTGGCCACCGTCGCGGTCGCGGCCGGTGTCCTGCTCGCCCTGGTGTGGCCGCTGGCCGGGATGCTGCACGACGTCGCCCTGGAGACCGCCGACGTGGGCGCCGACGTACGGATCCTGGCCGGCTGGGACGCCGTCGCACCGTACTCACTCGCGTTCTCGGTGCTGCCGCGGATCTTCTTCCTCGGTGCACTGGTGCTCGCGCTGCGGGCGACCGGCGCCTCGCCCTGGCTGCAACGAACCGGCATCGTGCTGCTCGTGATCAGCGCCGTCGGCAGCGCGACCCTCGTGACCGGCGCCCTCTTCCCGCTGCTCGCACTCAGCACCCTCGGGTACGAGCTCTGGGTCGGCGCACTCGCCTGGCACTGGCTCCGCGAGGGCCGTCCGGAGGCGTCGCCGGCCGCCCCCTGACGCCGAGCATCGCCGGACGTGGGACCCAGACGTACGTCGGTTGGGTCCCATGTCCATGCCTGGGCCAAATCGGCCGAACCGACGACTGACAGCCTGTCGAATTTTCAACCGGATCTTCCGGCAGATGTCGGATGATCGGGCACCGACCGAGGCCTAACGTCGCAAATGTCGTCGCGGTTCAGTCTCCATGTGGACTGCCGTGTCCGCTCTCCTCACGGGGCCCGAGGAGTCGACTCAGGAGAAAGTGAGGAACCGATGACACGAAGGCTTGCCGCAATCGCGTGCAGCTTTGTGATGGCGGGTTTCGTGGCTGCGATGCCACCGGTGTCCGCGTCGGACGATCCCGACGAAGACATCCCCGCCTGTGATGCCGACGATCCCGACTTCGGGACCAACTGTGAAGAAGCAGAAGAAGACGAGGGGGAGGTCCGAGACGGCTACCTCGACTCCCGACAGATACCAGGTGACGTGATCACGACCGGCGACCTCGAGCTCGCAGCTCAGCAGGCGGCGGCCATCCCGCGCGATGTCCAGGGTCTGGTGAACCCGGACTGGTCCATGATCGGCCCGTCGAACGTCGGCGGCCGAGTGACCGACATCGCGCCTGACCCGACCAACCCCGGCAGCGTGTACGTCGCGGTCGCGACATCCGGAGTCTGGCGCAGCGACGACGGCGGCCAGACGATGACCAAGGCGTGGCCGGACGACTTCCCGCAGGCGATCGGGGCCGTGACCGTCGCACCCAACGGCGATGTCTGGGTCGGAACCGGCGAGGTCAACCCGGGCGGCGGCAGCCTCAGCTACGGCGGGGACGGGCTGTACAAGTCGACCGACCATGGCCAGACCTGGACCCGCGTCGGATTGGAGGGCTCGAGCACGATCGGAGCCATCCGGTTCAACCCGGACCACCCCGACACGATGTACGTCGCGGCCGGCGGCTCGCTGTTCGCACCGGGCGGCATTCGCGGCCTGTACAAGTCGACCGACTACGGGGCGACGTTCACCCGCGTACTCGCGCCAGCCAACGACTTCACCGGCGCGACCGACATCGCGATGGACCCGACCAACCCCGACAAGATGTTCGTCCCGATGTGGGATCACCACCGGGAGGCGCTGTGCCGCTGCTACACCGGACCGGGCACGGGCATCTATCTGACCAATGACGGCGGAGCTACCTGGACCCGGCTCGAGAACGACCGGATCACGTCGTTGACTCCCGGCGACTCGATCGGCTTCTCCTCGACCGACAACGACACCACGACCGCGCAGGCCCGGATGGCCGTCGCGATCGCGCCGAGCAACCCGAACCGGGTCTACATCACCACCGGCAACTGGAACCAGGACGCAAACGGCGATGGGCAGGACCGGCGCGGGTTCCGCGGCTACTACCGCTCCGACGACGGCGGGCAGACCTTCCAGACCATGTCTCGCGCCAACGCGGGCGGCGACACGGTGTGGACCTCGAAGATCTGGGTCGACCCGACCAACGCCGACCGGCTGTTCATCGCAGGCGTCTCGTTGCGAGGCTCCTCGAACGGCGGCGCGACCTGGTCGAACGTCAACAGCCTGCACGCCGACCATCACGCGATGGCCTGGGATCCGACCACGCCGGGCCGGGTCTATGAAGGCAACGACGGCGGCTTCTACTGGTCGAACGGCAATGGTGCCAGCGGCACCTGGACCGAGGCCCAGAACGAGCCGTGGACGCAGTTCTACACCGTCGACGTCTCCGAGCAGGACACCAACCGGATCGTCGGTGGCGCGCAGGACAACGGCTGTCTGCGTTCGTGGAACTCCGCGGGCGTGGTGACCGGCGACTGGGGCTCGTACGGCGGTTGCGGTGACGGTCTGTTCACCTTGATCGATCCGAGCAACCAGAACTTCGTGTACGCCTGCTCGCAGTTCGGCAACTGCTCGCGTTCGGAGAATGCCGGCAACAACAGCTCGCGGTTCATCAACGACACCGAGTCGGACCGGCGCAACTGGCAGACGCCGCTGCAGCTGGATCCGTCGTCGCCGCAGGTGGTCTACTACGGCGGCAACCTGCTCAACCGGTCGACCGACCGCGCGAAGCCGGACACCTGGTCAACGATCAGCCCGAGCCTAAGCAACCCGGAGTCGGGCACCGATCCGTCGTACCCGTTCGGCACGATCACGACCGTGGCCGCCGCCAAGAGCGACCCGAACGTGCTCTACGCCGGCACCGACGACGGCTGGCTGTGGGGCTCGAAGGACCTCGGTCAGACCTGGACCCGCTTCACCGATCCCGACCTACCCTCCAGGTGGGTCACCCGGGTCGCGGTGGATCCGACCGACCCCGACGTCGCGTACGTGACGTACTCGGGTCTGCGCAACGCCGACAACAACGCGCACGTCCTCCGTACGACGGACGGCGGCGCGAACTGGGTGGACATCAGCGGCAACCTGCCGATGGCGCCGACCCAGGACATCGTCATCGACCCGCCGAACGGCAACCGGGTCTTCGTCGCCAGCGACCTCGGCGTCTTCACCGCCAACGTCGCCAAGGCGAAGGGCAACCCGGACGTCAAGTGGTACCGACTCGGCCGCGGAATCCCCCGCGTACCGGTCAACGACATCGAGTACCAGGCCGCCACCAACATGCTCTACGCCGCAACCTACGGGCGCAGCATGTGGCGGATCAGCCTCGATCGCGACGACGGCGGACTGTAGGCGATGGCCGGGAGGAGTCGCGCGACGACCTGCTGATGTTCTGGTCGGGTAGGGCCGAGATCCCAACCCGGCTTGGAGATTGGGGCTCTCCCGGCTGAGCAGACGCCCCCGAGGGGTGGGGTGAGGAACAGGGTTCCTCACCCCACCCCTCACTGCTCCCAGGACGGTCTATCCGGCGTCCGCCAACGGATCGTGCCGGTGACGGGCCGCGGCCGGAACCCGGATGCCACAGATCGCGCATCGCCCCCGCCGGTCGTAGGAGGATCTCGGCGAACCCGGAGCGGTTCGCGACCGTGGGCACCAGGACTGGTGTTGGACGGCTACCTGACCGGCGCGGACGCCGGCACTGGCACCGCAGTGGGGGCACGAGTAGTCCAGCTTGGGCTTCATTGGCAGGTCCTCCCGTCTCCATCTCAAGGTGCCCAGCGCCCGCGGCTCTATGCAGCGACCGGGACACCAACCGGACGAGAGGGCGCTTTCTCCACGTCCAGGCGCGCCTCGGGGCAAAGCGGTCGCGGCTGCTTAACGCCGAGCCGGCAGGGGTACTTCAGAAGTGTCGGGAGACGGGAGTCAGCTCATGGACATCATCGGCGTGATCATCGTGGGTATCGTCCTCGGCTTGCTCGGGAAGAGGTGGTTGGGTCCTAACCGCCGCGACGACATCGGCTTGGTGACAACAGTCGCCTGCGGAGTTCTCGGCGCCTTGGTGGGCTATGCGCTCGCTGGCCTGGGGACCGGAGCCGGCGGTGTCGAGTTGGTCCGCTGGCTGATGGCGATGCTGGTCGGATCGATCTTCGTTGCTGTCATGGCGTTCGTGACCGGACGCAGCCTGTCCGGCCGGTTGTGACGTCAGGCGTCAGCGACCGGTCTTGCCGTCGACCTGCTCGCGAATGATGTCGGCGTGGCCAGCATGCCGGGCGGTCTCCTGGATGACCCCGATCATGACCCAACGCAGGTCGTGGGTCTTGCCGCTGCGGGTCACCGGTGAGTCCGGATCGCCGATCGACTCGACGATCTGGTTGCTGTTCTGGCAGGCGGCCTTGTAGTCGGCTCGCAGGCTCCGCAGCGTCACCGAGGGATCGACCTGCATGGACCGGATCCCGCTCGCCTTGCCGCCGGCGACGATCTCCTCGAACCACAAGGACTCGACGAAGGTCAGGTGCTGCAGCAGCCCGGCGAGATTCGTTCCGGAGTCCACCGTGCTGCGTCGCGCGTCGGTCTCGCTGAGCCCGGCGAGCTTCTTCAGTACGCCGGCTCGCAGACCGTCGAGGGCGGTGCGAAGCTGCTGAAGCTCCGGCGTCGGCTGTGGATTCGGTCCGGCCACGACGCTGACGCTATGGCCACGAACCGCCGCTGTCACCTGCCGAAGGTCAGTTCTTGAGCACTACTGACGAGCGCCCGCTCGCAGGTCCGGCCGCGATCGGCGAAGCTCCTTGCGCGAGCTGACTCCGAGCTTGCCGAACACCTTGCGCAGATGCCATTCGACCGTACGCGGGCTGATGAACAGCTCGGCCGCGATCTCCGGATTCGTCCGCCCCTCACCGGCCAGCCGGGCGATCAGCGCCTCCTGCGAGGTGAGCTCGTCGCTGGTCTCGACGCTGCGCTTGCGTACCGTCTCGCCGGTCGCCGCCAGCTCGCGTCTGGCCCGCTCCGCGAAGCCTTGGGCACCCATGTCGGCCAGCAACTGGTGGGCCTGGCGCAACTGCTCCCGGGCGTCGAGGCGCCGGCCCTGGCGACGCAGCCACTCGCCGAAGTTCAGGTGCATCCTGGCGAGTTCGATCTGGATACGGGTCCGACCGAGGCGGTCGATGGCCTCGCGATAGAGCGCCTCGGCTTCAGCATCGTCGCTGACCAACGCACGACAGCCGGCCTCGATCCCTCGAGCCCAGTCGGTCCCGGAGATGCGGCTGGTCTGGGCCAGCTGTTCGACCGCCGCCGCCCCATCCGGCTCGCCGCTGCGTACGGCCGCTTCGACCAACTCCGGGAGTGCCCACCCGTGGATGCCGAGATCCTCGAACTCGCAGGCCCGCTTCGCTGCCGCAAAAGCCTCCGGATATCGGCCATGTCCGTTGTGAAGCACGGCACTCGCGTAGTGGCTGAGGCCCAGGCCCATGCCCTCACCACGGCGCGTGACGTCGGCGATGGTGGCCTCGATCAGCTGGGTGGCCAGTGCCTCGTCGCCCCGCCAGGCAGCAAGCGCTACCGCACCGTACCCGGCGAGCTGGGTGCCGGCAGCGTCAGCCACAACGTCGAGGTCATGCTGCAACGCGGCGGCGTCGTTCAGCTCGCCGGAGACGACATGGACGATGACACCGGCGCGCAGCGCCGCAGGCAACACCGTCAGGGCGCCGACCTGTCGGGCCAGGTCTGCCTGGCGGGTGACCAACGCATGCCAGCTGTCGTCGTCCTTCAGCTCGTCGGCGAGCCGCCCCGCGAGCCACATCCAGCGCAGGCTCTCCTCGGTTGTGACGTCGTCGCCGCGGAAGGCGGCCACCGCCTGTGTCAGCAACTCCGCGGCCGCCGTACGCCCGTCGGTCACCAGCACGGCCAGACCCTCGAGCAAAAGGTCGGGCGGCCGAACCGCCGTCACGGGCTCGGGCGCTGCGCGAGCGGCTTGCGCTACATCGAGCAGGGTCGCATCGCGGGCCAGCCGGCCGACGCTCACCGCCGCGGCCAACGCATCGAGGTAGGTGCGACGGCAGAGGTCCACGTCCAGCGGCTCGAGTTGATGCGCGGCGGCGAGCAGGAGTCCGGGGGCGTCGCTTCCGCGCCGGGTGTCGAAGGCCAGTTGAGCGTCGAGCAGCGTTGCCTGGGCGCGTTGGAGCTCGTCCAACGGGGCCGCTCGCGCCAAGGCAAGCAGTGACTGCGCACCAGCCGGTGATCCTGCTTGTTGCTTTGCCTGCGCGGCCGCGAGCGCACGGCGGCCACGATCGGCGGGGTCGGGCGTGAGCCGAGCCGACTCCTCCAGGAAGGCCCCGGCAGCCGCCAGGCCGCCGCGCGCGCGGGCTCGCTCGGCGGTGTTCTCCAGCGCCGCGGCGACCACATCGTCGGCCCCTGCGCTCGCCTGCGCACGATGCCAGATCCGGCGGTCCGGATCGGCCGTGGCATCGGTGGCCTCGGCGAGCGCGGCGTGGACCTCGTGGCGCTCGGCCGCCGATGCCGCCCGGTAGACCGCCGAACGCACCAGCGGATGGCGGAACGACATCTGGCCAGCGAAGTCGACCAGGCCGGCATCGACCGCAGGAGCAGCGTCCTCCATGCCGACACCGAGCTGATCCGCTGCCCGCCAGACCAGGACCGGATCACCGAGCGGCTCGGCCGCCGCCACCAGCAGCAGCTTCCGGGTCGGGTCCGGCAGCGGCTCGAGGCGGCGACGGAAGCCATCCTCGATCTTGCCGGTCAGTGCTGGCGCGTCGGGCAGGCCGAAGCCGCCCTCCAGCTCCTGCGGCGTCAGGATCTGCGGCAGCTCGAGCAGCGCGAGCGGGTTGCCGTGCGTCTCGGCGACCAGGCGATCCCGTACTCGGGCGTCCATCGGACCGGTGACGACCGACTCCAGCAGGGCGCGCGCCTCGGCCTCGGCCAGTCCCTGCACCACGAGCTCGGTGACACCGTCGAGCGAATGCTCGTCGAGCGCCTCCCGGGCCGCGAAGACGAGCGCCACCGACTCCACCGCGAGGCGACGCGCGACGAAGGCGAGCGTCTGCATGGACGCGAAGTCCAGCCAGTGGGCGTCGTCCACGACACAGACGAGCGGCTGATCCTCGGCAGCACCCGCCAGCAGGGTCAGGGTGGCGAGCCCGACCCGGAACCGGTCGGGAACCCCGTTCGAACGCAGCCCGAACGCCGATCCGAGGGCGTCCCCCTGCGGTGCCGGGAGCTGGTCGATGCCACCGACGAACGGGCCGCACAGCTGGTACAGGCCGGCGAACGCCAGCTCCATCTCGGACTCGACGCCGACTGCGCGGGCGACTCGGCAGCCTCGGGCACCGGTCACGAGGTAGTCGATCAGCGCGGACTTGCCGACGCCGGCATCTCCCCTGAGCACCAGGGCTCGACTGGTGCCGGCGCGGACGTCGGCCAGGATCGCGTCCAGCACCTGGCACTCGGCAGCCCGACCGGGCAGCGCCGTACGCCCGCCGCCCCGATCGTCGGCAGCATCAGTGCCTGGGGTTTGTACCGCCATCGCCATCCCTCGCGTCAACGAGGCTATCCCCGGTCATTATCGGCCAACAATGCCTGCGCCACCCGGCTCACGCGGGTGATCATGAGGGGACCACGTGGAGAGGGGACGGGTCCGATGAGCGGGTACACGACAGCGCAAACCCAGACCGTCAGGGCGGCGGACGGCATCGACTACGCCTACCGGAGCGCCGGGCTCAACCTGATGCCGCTCGTACTCCTGCAGCACTTCCGCGGCAATCTGGACAACTGGGACCCAGCGCTGATCGACGCGCTCTCCGAGCACCGGCGGGTGATCACGTTCGACAACACCGGCGTCGGAGCCAGCACCGGTCGTACGCCGCACACCGTCGCCGAGATGGCGCACGACGCGATCGAGTTCCTCACCGCGATGGAGTTCGACCGCGTCGACCTGCTGGGCTTCTCGATCGGCAGCTTCGCCGCTCAGGAGATCGCGCTGGTTCGACCCGACCTGGTCGAGCGGATCGTGCTCGCCTCAGCCGCTCCGCAGGGCGCCGCCGGCATGCACGGCTGGGCCCCGGACGTGATCGGCGCGGTCGGCCAGCCCGAAACGTCGCCCGAGGGCTACCTGTCCGTCTTCTTCACCGACAGTCCGGTCGGACTCGAGGCCGGGCAGGCCGCCGCGCAGCGCATCTTCGGCGGCCGGACCGAGGACCGCGACGAACCGACCAGCTGGCAGACCCGGCTCGCGCAGTACGACGCGGTCTCGGCCTGGGGCATCCCGAACCACGCCCTGCTCGAGCGGGTCACGGCGATCACGCAGCCGGTGTTCGTCGCCAACGGTGACAGCGACCGGATGATCCTGCCGCGCTACTCCCACCTGCTCGCCGGACTACTCCCGAACGCCACGATCAAGATCTATCCGGACGCGGCTCACGGCTTCCTGTTTCAGCACCACGAGGAGTTCGCCGCGGACGTGACCGAGTTCTTTCGCCGGTGACGCTGCGACGCATCGGCGACCCCGTCACATGCGGTCGCGCTGCTCGCGTTCGGTGATCGCCCAGGCGGCGTTGACGAGTCCGATGTGGCTGAACGCCTGCGGGAAGTTGCCGAGCAGTTCACCGGTGGCCGGGTCGACCTCCTCGGCCAGCAGACCGACGTCGTTGGCGTACGCGGCGGCGCGCTCGAACGTAGTGCGCGCCTCGTCGAGCCGGCCGGCCAATGCCTGCGCCTGGGCGAGCCAGAACGTGCACAGCAGGAACGTGCCCTCCTCGCCGGCCAGCCCGTCCACGCCTTCTACCGTCAGGTAGCGGTAGACCAGCCCACGATTGTCGGTCAGTCGCTCCGCGATCGCGGTGATCGTGCGATCCATCCGAGGATCGTCGGCGGGGAGGAAGCCCACGACCGGCATCATCAACACCGATGCGTCCAGCGCGTCCGATCCGAAGGACTGGGTGAACGCGCCCGCGGAGTCACTCCACCCGTCCCGCAGGATGGCCGCCCGGATCTCGTCGCGGGCGTCGGTCCACTTGCCGAGCGGGGCATCCGGCGGCATCACGTCGGCCATGTCGACGGCCCGGGCCAATGCGACCCAGCACATCAGCTTGGAGTACGTGAAGTGGCGCGGCTCCCCGCGGATCTCCCAGATGCCGTTGTCCGGCTGCTGCCATCGGCTCAGCGCCCCGTCGGCGAGCGCGGCAAGGAACCGGCTCAGCTCCGGACCCATCCCCGGCAGGTGCTCCTGATAGCGGTACGCGGCGCCGAGCAGCTCGCCGTACACGTCGATCTGCGTCTGCTGCCACGCGCCGTTGCCGATCCGAACCGGGCGACTTCTGCGCCAGCCCGACAGGTGCTCCAGCTGTCGCTCGGTCAGATCCCGCTCGCCGCCGATGCCGTACATGATCTGCAGACTGTCCTGCGGCCGGTAGGACGCCGCCGCGGCCAGCATGAACTCGAAGAACTCGTGCGCCTCGTCCGGGCAGGCGGCGACCCAGAGCGCCTCCATCGTGAAGCTGGCATCCCTGATCCAGGCGAAGCGATAGTCCCAGTTGCGTTCGCCGCCGATCTCCTCGGGGAGGGACGTCGTTGCCGCGGCGACGATGGCGCCGGTCGGCTGATAGCTCAACGCCTGGAGCACTCGGCCCGAGTGATGCACCAAGTCGCTCCACGGGCCTTCGTAGTTCTGATGGAGGCCGGACCACGCGCGCCAGCTCTCGATCGTGTCGGCGAGGCTGGCCGCGATCTCGTCCTGGGTCCAATGTCGCGGCCGGCCGCCGGCCAGGCTGGATCGGTGCACGGCCAGCGCGACCGACTCCTCGGCCTGCAGGGTCCAGCGCGCGAGGACGACATCCTGCTCCACGGTCAGCTCGACCGGGGCGGAAAGCGCCAGCATCTCGGTGCCGCCATGGATCTGTACGCCGCCGTCCACGACCGACATGAGCGGAACGACCAGGCCGTACTCGGGTCGTGGGCTGAACTCCAGATCGACCTCCACGGCGCCCCATTCACATCGCAGCGAGCGAATGAGCAGATCGGGAGCGTCGGCCCCGAGCCGATGCGGATCGTCGGTCGAGCTCACGGCCATCGCGTCGGTGAGGACGACAACGCCGGTCGGTGTCTCGAACCTGGTCTCGAGCACCATCGTCGGCTCGATGTATCGGCGCGACACTGTGTACGGGCCGGTGGGCCGGATCGACCAGTGACCGGCCCGCCGGTCGAGCAGGGCTCCGAACACCGACGGGCTGTCGAACCGTGGACAGCACAGCCAGTCCACCGAGCCGTCCCGCGACACCAGCGCCGCCGAGTGCCGGTCCGACAGCAGCGCATAGTCGCCGATCGACGTCTCGCTCATCGCGACTCCCTCCGTGCCCACCACCCATCGTCTACGACAACCGCGCTCGCGAGCCACGACGAACCGGCTGCGGAGCTGAGCAGATCTACTCTGGCCGGTGCCACCCCGTCGCGACGAGGCTGGCGGGCATGGAGACCACCCGCATTCGCCCGCCAGCGGCTCACACCACCAGCAGCGTCGATCCCCGGCCGATCAACTGGCGCCAACTCACTCCGGTGCCGTGGCGGAGTCCATTGGCGGGAGCTGCCGCCTCGGGCGTGATCGCCCTTCTCGTCGACGCCGTCGCCGACCAGCCGTGGCTGCTGTTCTTCTCGATGCCCGTGCTCGTCTGCCTCTGGACAGCCGTCACCGCACTAGCCCTGCGGGGACTTCGCTCCGATCGCAAACTGGCGATCACCGCGCTCGGATTCGTCGTCGGTGTCTACTGGGCGTCGGGCATTCCCTATGAGGCCCCGAGTGCCGAATGGAACATCGCCGTCCTGCTCGCCGGCTCTGTCGGACCGGCACTCGCAGAGTGGCTCGTGAGATCCCCCTCGGTCCTCAAGCTGGCTGTCGGGGCAGTCGTCTTCGTTCTCGGCATCGTGCTCGTCGACCAGATGTCCGATCACGCGAACCGGCAGGCGTTCGAGGCAGCCCTGGCGCAGGCCCCGCCTGCGTACGCGGCCGACGTCACCGGCTGGACCTTGGTCGACGGCTACCCCAGCCCGGCCGACCAGACGAGCTGGCTGACGATGCAGACGACAGCGGACGGCGGCGAACGCGGCACCGTCGAACTCACTACCTACGGACGTCAGCACGACGCCGGAGCGACCTGTCGGTCCGGAGGAAATGAATGCAGTCGCCGAGGAGAGCTTTGGATCGCCCAGTTGGGTCCCACCACCTACCTCTACCGAAGCATCGACGGGGACGTGGTCAGGATGGAGTCCGATCGGCGCACGGTCCCCCTAGATACCGCTGCCCAGGCGATGCTCAGTCTTCGGACCGTCCCGGACGACGAGCTCAAACAGTTCTCGTACTACTACAACTAGCGGCTGCCGTCCCTCTTATGCTCGACCTGAGGGGACCATCGAGATCCCGAGCCCGCCGCGGTCGTCGGTCCCAGACGACGTACGAGGGAGTCGGCATGGTCGATCAGCTGTCCATCGATGTCTTCAACAGTGGCTACAAGCCGGTGCCGGGAGGGCCCGGCTGGGATGACCAGATGCAGGCCACCTGGCCCGCGAGTACGTCGACGCTGATCGCAGGCGACAACCAGGCCGTGCTCGTCGACGCGCTCATGACCACCGCGGAGGGTGAGCGGCTCGCCGACTGGGTGCGGGACTCTGGCAAGCAACTCCAGGCCGTCCTCGTCACCCACGGTCACGCCGACCACTTCTTCGGCGCCGGACCGGTGCTGGCCGCGTTCCCCGACGCACAGTTGCTCGCGTCCGAGCAGCAGGTCGTCGACGAGGCACACGCACACGCCAGTCCGCAGGGCATGGCGAGCTGGGACAAGTGGTTCGCGGGGCAGTATCCGGCTCAGCCGACAACACCCGAGCTCGCTCCGGCGCAGGAGTACGAGCTCGAGGGACATCTGCTCCGGAGTCAGCGAATCGGCGGCGCAGACGGCGCACTGGCGACGATCGTCCACGTGCCCGAACTCGGGGTCGTCTGCTCCGGCGACATCGCCTACAACAACGTCCACATGTGGCTCTGGCAGTCGACGCCGGACTCGCGCGCCGACTGGCTGGCGTCGCTCGACGCCGTCGCGGCCCTCGAGCCGACGACCATCATCGCCGGGCACAAGGATCCCGATGCACCCGACGACGACGCGGTGCGAGTGCTCGACCAGTCGCGTCGCTACATCGAGGACTTCGAGACCGCAGCGGCCAAGAGCGGCTCACCGCAAGAGCTGATGGACGCGATGCTGGCCACCTATCCGGACTTCGGCAACCGCTACACCCTGTTCGCCGCGGCGCACTCTCAGTTCCCAAGCTAGGTCCCGACCGCCGACCGGTTCACCGGCTGGACGCCGTGCCGTCGGCTGCCGGCCACGGGGACCGATCCTGCGTCCGAAAGCCGGGTCCAAAGACCCATCAGAACACGATTGCCAGCTCTTAGATTGCTGGAGGCGGCCCAATCCGCATGCTTCGATCTCGCGCGACGAAAGGACCTGAGTCATGGCCGATCTCCCGAACATCGTTCTCGTCCACGGAGCCTGGGCGGACGGCTCCTGCTGGAGCGGTGTCATCGAGCGCCTCCAGGCCGACGGCTACCGCGTCACCGCTCCGCAACTGCCGGAGACCTCGCTCGCCGAAGACGTGGCGCGAGTACGCCATGTGCTCACCCGTCAGGACGGCCCGACCGTACTCACCGGCCACTCGTACGGCGGTCAGGTCATCACCTCGCTCGGCACCGACGCACCGAACGTTGTCGCGCTCGTCTACATCGCAGCCTTCGGCCTCGACGAAGGTGAGTCGATCGGTGGACTGCTCATGCAGGGTCCACCGACGCCCGGAACGGCGCACATCGACATCGATGCCAAGGGCCAGGGCTGGATCCCAGAGGACGACTTCCTCAACCACTTCGCTGGCGACATCGAACCGGTGAAGGCGAAGACCATGTTCGCCGTGCAGCAGCCACTGGCACTTTCCACGTTCGACGACGTCATGGGCGTCCCCGCGTGGAAGGGACTGCCCTCGTGGTACCTGGTCGCGCAGAACGACGAGGTGATCCCACCCGACGCGGAGCGGCAGTTCGCCCAGCGGATGGGCGCCGACACGGTCGAGATCGCCAGTGGACACTGCGCGATGGTCTCCCATCCGGACGAGACGTACGAGCGGATCGTTGCCGCCGCGAAGACCGTGACGTCCGACTGACGCACAAAGAAGGAGGACTCTGTGGCCGACGATTTCGCTGTGGTGGTGGGCGCTGGATCGCTGCGCTCGTTTGATGTTGACGCGATCCGGTTCCTGCATCGGTGGACGTCCGAGGGCGTCACGGCGGAAGCGGAGTTCACCGGTGGGCATCTGCTGCATCTCGCGGCCGCCGGCTGCGTGCTCAACGACATCTACCGCGAGGCCGCCACACTCGGAGTCGAGGTCCACGGCGTCCGCGTGCGGGCATCCGGTGAGTTCGACAGCGACTGGGCGTCGACCGGCATCTCGTACTCGGTCGAGGTGCATACTCCCGCCACGCCGGAGCAACTCGCCCACCTGCTCCAGGTCGTCGACGAAGTCGCGGAGATCCCACGTGCGATCCGAGCCGGCGCACCGGTCCGACGGCTCAGCTGAGTCACGACCCACCGACCTGCGGCCCTCGCGACAAATCGTCGTACGATGGGTGGGACCTTTGTCACCAATGAATCGCCGTTGGTCCCAAGTCCAACGCTGAGGTCCGGGGAAGACACTTCTCACCACAAGAATGTCAAGCCGACACGATCCTGTCGGAAGGCAGAGGCTGTGAAAACAGCGGTAGGTGCGACAGCACCGTTGGATGCGTGGCTACAACGCCGATCGGCGCCACAGCCCACGGCTCACCGTCGATCGGTGCTCCTGCTTGCCGTGCTGGTCTTGCTGCTCTGCGTTCTCGCCGTCCTCCTAGTCGGTCCGAGTCAGCTGATCTCCAACGGCAAAGGCGGTGTTGACCGAACCAAGCAGCTTGCCGAGGACCGCACTGTCCTGGTGACGTTGCTTGTCACCGTCGGCGGGATCATCAGCCTCTGGTACGCGCGGCTGCGGCTCGAAGAGAGTGCCAAGCGTGCACAGCGATTCGGCCAGGCAGTCGAGCGTCTCGGCGACGAGTCCCT
>DATFRX010000355.1:0-19150 GCA_035262905.1 Nocardioidaceae bacterium | reverse complement strand
TGAGATCGGCGAAACGCCAACCACGTATGGCGTCTACGTCTCGCAATGGGGTGTGCTCGCGACCGACGGCGTACGCCTTCGGCTGGGCGCGCAGCGCGAGCTCTTCACGCGACTGGCCGCCACACCGGCGCTCGCGAGCCTGGCGCCCTGGGACGACCCCGAGGCCGCGGTCCGAGCGCTGGCCGATTCGGTCGCACGGGTCCGGGTCCAGGACGGGTTCGTCGCCGCCGGCTGGGTGACCGATGCGGCGATCGGATCAGCGGACCAGGCCGTAGACCCGCTCGACCGGCAGCCGTAGCACCAGCCGCCGATCCTGGACCATGGCGGCCCGGAACTCGTCCCAGTCCGGATGCTCGCCCGAGAGCGTCCGGTAGATGTCGACCAGCTCGTCGACCGTCGCGTCGTCGGGCTTGGCCGCCACCGGACTCAGCTCGGCGTTGCCTTCGGCGACCGCGTACGTCCAGCCGCCCTTGCCCTCGACATGGAAGCTGGCCCGTGGATCGCGTCGCAGATTGTGGGTCTTCGCGCGATCGTCGGTCACCGAGACCCGGATCGCACGAGCGTCGTCGTCCCAGGCGTAGATGACGTTGGACAACTGCGGCCGGCCGTCGCGTTTGATCGTTGCGACCCGGCCGATTCGGTTCGTACGCAGCAGGTCGACCAGCTGATCGTCGAGCGATGCCATCGGATCACCTCTCTCGTCGATCCCAACGCCAACCGGATCGGCACCCTTCCCGCGCAGCCGGCTCGGCTCGATATGCCAAGCTGCGTCCGACGGAGGTGGACGACATGGACCTGCATCTCGAGGGCGCCCGGGCGGTGATCACCGGGGGCAGCCGGGGGATCGGTCTCGCGATCGCCGACGCACTGGCGGCTGAGGGTGCCGCGGTCGGCCTGATCGCCCGCGGCGAGCAGGGACTGACTGCCGCGGCCGAGCAGGTCGGTCGGCACGGGCGTGCAGTGGCGACCGCGTCCGCCGACGTCACCGACTCGGCCGCATTGCGCGAGGCGGTCGAGCGGATCGCCGACCGGCTGGGCGGACTCGACCGGGTCGTGGCGAACGCCGGCGGCACCCTCGGCGGCGGCAACCTGCTCGATCGCGACCCCGAGTCGTTCACCGCGACGTACGCCCTCAACGTCGGCCACGCGACCGTGCTGCTCGACGCGGCGATGCCTCACCTCCGGGCCGCCGGGAGTGGCGCCGTCGTCCTGATCGCGTCGATCACCGGCATGCGGCCGGGCACCCGGTCGTCGTACGCCGCGGCGAAGGCGGCCGAGATCCATCTCGCCTCGGTGCTCGCGCTGGAGCTGGCGCCGCTGGACATCCGGGTCAACGCCGTGAGCCCCGGGTCGATCTGGTTCGAGGGCGGCGGCCACGAGAAGTTCGCCGCAGCGAATCCGGAGCTGTTCGAGGACTGGCGGTCGCGCGAGCTGCCGTACGGCCGGCTTGGTCGGCCCGAGGAGGTGGCCGATGCCGTGACCTACCTGCTGTCCGACCGGGCCTCCTGGATCACGGGCATCAACGTCCCGATCGACGGCGGTCAGGGCCGCCCCAACGCCCGGCCCTTCACACCGCCCGGCGAATAGCGATCGCCGTCACCAGCTGACGTCCTCGCAGCCGGTGTGGTCGGCCGACTCGACCTGCAGTGTCGCGTGTTCGAGGGCGTAGCGATCACGGAGCAGATCGGTCGCCGCGTCGAGAACGGCGTGGGTGTCGACCCGGTCGTAGGTGACCAGATGGGCGGTCGCCACCGGCATCCCCGATGTCAACGTCCACAGGTGCAGATCGTGGACGTCGCGTACGCCGTCGAGTGCCATGAGCTCCTCCGCGACCTGATGCGCGTTCATGCCGGGAGGGGCGTGCTGACCCAGCACGGCGAGGACCTGGCGGCCGAGCACCACGGCACGGGCGATCACGAAGACAGCGATGGCGAGTGCGACGAGCGTGTCCCAGATCGGATCACCGGTCCATGCGATCAGGATCGCCGCGATCATCACGCCGACCGAGCCGGCCGCGTCGGCCACCACCTCGAGATAGGCACCCTTGACGTTGAGGCTCTCGCTGGCCCCCGAGCGCAGCAGCCCGATCGCGATCGCGTTGACGACGAGGCCGATCGCACCGACGACGAGCATCGGGGTGGACGCGACCTCGGTGTCACCGCCGATGCGTTCGATCGCTGCGATGATGGTGTAGGTCCCGATGCCGAGCATGACGAGCACGGTGAACCCGGAGGCGAAGATCTCGGCTCGGTAGTTGCCGAACGTACGAGTGCCGGTGGTGTCCCCCCGCACCGCATACCGGAAGGCGAACAACGCGGCTGACAGGGCGATCACGTCGGCCGCCATGTGCCCGGCGTCCGAGATCAGCGCCAGGGAGCCGGACCAGATGCCGGTCGTCAGCTCGACGGCGAAGAACGCCAGGGTCAGCGCCCACGCGATCGACAGTCTCCGTCGGTAGCGCGATCCGGCATGCGCCGCCGGCGGCCCGTGGCTGTGGCCGGCACCCATCAGGGCGCGCCCGCTTCCGCCGGGGATCCGTCCGCGTAGGTGGGGCAGAGTCGTACGGCGTCACCGGTGAGCGCCAGCAGTCGCTCCGCAGCCGCGAGCAACTCCATCGCCGCAGCGGTCTGGGTGAGACGGAACATCGAGGCCCGGCCCTGCGGCCGCGACGTCACCAGTCCGCAGTCGCGCAGGCAGGCCAGATGCTTGGACACCGTCGACTGGGCGAGGCCGAGGTGTTCGGTCAGGTCGACGACCCGATGCTCGCCGAGCGCGAGATGCTGCAGGATCGCGAGCCGGGACGGGTCGCCGAGCGCGCGGAACAGTGCCGCCGCCGAGTCGAGGGCCTCGGTCTCGACGGTCTCGCTTGCCGTCGACGTCGCTAATATCGCCATACGGCGATGTTATCTAGCCGTCGATGGAGTGGACCGGCTGGGCGCCCCGCTCGACGAGCATGTCGTTCATCGCCTTGACCTCGGCCTGCTGCGTGACCGCCATGGTCTCGGCGAGCTGGCGTACCTGCTCGACCTCGGCATGGGCCGCGGCGTACTTCGCCATCTCGATGCCGCCCAGGTGGTGGCGGATCATCAGCTGGAGGAAGAGCACCTCGGCGGCCGGGCCGTGAGTCTCGCGCAACTGGTCCATCTGCGCCGATGTCGCCATGCCCGGCATCAGCGCCGTGGTGGTCGGAGCACTGTCGCCCATGTTCATGTTGCCGTTGCCCATGTCCATGCCGGCCATGCCGTGGTGGCCGCTCATGTCCTCGTGCATCCAGGCCATCGGCGGGTCCTGGGAGTACTGCCCGAGACCCCACATGGACAGCCAGCCGTACATCTGGCCCATCTGCTGTTCCTGCGTCCTCGCGATGTCGTAGGCCATGGTGCGTACGGCTGGGTCGTCGGTGTTGTCGCGCACGATGAACGCCATCTCGACCGCCTGCGCGTGATGGACCTGCATGTCGCGGGCGAAACCGGCGTCGACCGAGTCGTTGGCCGGCACGACGGCGCTGCTGTTGCCGTTGTCGTCCTTCAGCTGGTAGCCGACGACGAGGCCGATGGCGGTGGCCAGGGCGACCGCCAGGATCGCCGCGGCGACGTAGAAGGGCTGACGGTTTTGCTTATCCACCGAACTCAGGGTCTCCGGTTCCGCCGCTGCAGGGTGCGCCCGGCTCCAGGGTCTGCGGGCCCTGAATGTACTTGTCCAGGAACTGCTGCAGCCGTGGGTCGCTGGCATCCTGCAGCTTCAGCTGGTAGCCCCAGGCGCTCGCCACGACCGGACTCGGGAGGTCCTCGCGAGGAGTCACCAGAAGGTACTCGCCGGACGACGTCAGGTTCTTCAGCGTCTGGACCTGGTCGTCGGGGAGGTCGGGCGAGTACGTGATCCAGACCGCGCCGTGCTCGAGTGAGTGGACGGCGTTCTCGTCTTGGACCGGCTCGCTGTAGAAGCCGCAGTTCTGCCACACCGGGTTGTGCGGACCGCCGATCGGCGGATTCTCCGGATAGTTGACGTTGTCCTCGGTGTGCGTCTGGTCGGTGATCTTGGCGTACTCGACCCCGGGTATGCCGACATCGGCCGGCGCCAGCCGACTGCTGCCGCTGCTGCTGCCCGAGCTGTCGTTTTGCTGCATGATGCCGTAGGCCGTGCCGCCGATGATCAGCAACGCCACGACCGCCGTGGCGCCGAAGATCAGGAAGTTTCGCCGGCGCTCGGCACTCTTCTGCTGTTTTTGCAGCTCGCGCAGCCGTGCTTGGCGTTCCTGCGCCTTCGACTGCTTGCTGGCCTTGGACTGCTTGCTGGCCACGCCTCATCCTCCGCGGGTCCCTGGGCGTACCCAGCGAGACTACCGGCCGCTCCTGAGGCGGTCCTGAGTGGACGGCGTCGGGCGGCGGCAAAGGCCGGGTGCGGAGTCGCGAGAACGCGCACCTGATCCGGCGCACGCGCACCTGAACGGCTGCGTACTTCAGCGAGAGACGGTCCGAGTCAAAGCGGCGGTGCGGAGTCAGCGAGACGGTACCGAGACCAAGACGGTGCGGCGGTGACACACCAGCTTGCATAATTACCCTAGGGGGGTATAGTACGAGCCGTGAAGCACCAGACGTTTGACGATACGGGAGGGGGGTACGCTGAAGTGTCAGTCACCGACACCGCGAAAGAGAAGGCGATGGCTCAGACGACACCGAAGACCCTCGACCGGTCAGCTGCCTCGACCGGCACCGGCACCAACCCGAGTTACATCCACAACAAGACCAAGGACGACTACCTCAAGCGGCTGCGTCGCATCGAGGGTCAGGCCCGCGGTCTGCAGCGCATGGTCGAGGAAGAGCAGTACTGCATCGACATCCTCACCCAGGTCTCCGCGATGACCAAGGCCCTGCAGTCGGTGGCGCTCGCGCTGCTCGACGAGCACATGGGCCACTGCGTCGTCGACGCCGCTCGGGCCGGCGGACCAGAGGCCGACATCAAGCTCAAGGAAGCATCCGACGCGATTGCGCGCCTGGTCCGTTCCTGAGCACTCAACCCGACAAGGAGAGAACCCACGTGAGTCACTCCAGCAGCTACACCGTCATGGGCATGACGTGTGAGCACTGCGTCGCCTCCGTCACCGAAGAGGTCCAGGAGATCCCCGGTGTCGAGCAGGTCGAGGTCGTCTTGGAGTCCGGGGCGCTCACGATCGCCAGCGCGGATCCCGTCGCTGACGTCGAGGTCAAGGCCGCGGTCGAGACAGCGGGTTACCAGCTCGTATGAATGCTCCCGCCAAGGTGGCCGGCTTCCTGATCGCGCTCGCCGTCGTGTTCGGCGCTGCGATCGGGTTCGGCAGCCTGCTCGACCCGGTGGCGGAGTCGGCGACAGCTGACAGCACCGACCACGACGCCGACGATGCGGCGCACGGCGACATGCACGAGACATCCACCGACGAGGAGATCCCGGGAGGGCTGATGGTTTCGCAGGCCGGCTACACGCTGCGGCTGGCCGACCCGTCGGTCGATCCGGGGCGGTCCGTGCCGGTGTCGTTCAGCATCCTCGGGCCCGACGGTCCGGTGACGAAGTACGACGTCGAGCACGAGAAGCAGTTGCACCTGATCGCCGTACGCCGCGACTTCACCGGGTTCCAGCACGTACATCCGGTGCTGGCGGCCGACGGCACCTGGTCGACGCGGCTGGATCTGACGGCCGGGGAGTGGCGGGTCTACGCGGACTTCAAGCCGACCGGCGCCGATCCACTCACCCTGGGCACGGACCTGGCGGTCGCGGGCGACTACCAGCCGGCGCCGCCGAAGGCCGAGTCGCGAACGGCGACGGTCGAAGGCTACCGGGTCACGCTGGCCGGTGATCTTGCCGCCGGCACCGACAGCAGGCTCACGCTGAGCGTGTCGCGGGACGGCGAACCGGTCACCGACCTGCAGCCCTATCTGGGTGCCTACGGCCACCTGGTGGCCTTGCGGTCCGGCGACCTGGCCTACCTGCACGTACACCCGGACGGTGCACCCGGCGACGGCACAACCGAGCCCGGGCCGGACGTGACGTTCTTCGCCGCGGTGCCGAGTGCCGGGACCTACCACCTCTACCTCGACTTCCAGCACCGAGGCGTGGTCCACACCGCCGCCTTCACGCTGGACGCCCACTAGACCTACTGGATCGATCTGAGAAGGAGGAGCCGGTGAGTTCCAACTCCGATCTCGAGCTACAGATCAGCGGGATGACCTGCGCCTCCTGCGCCAACCGCATCGAGCGCAAGCTCAACAAGCTCGACGGCGTCACGGCGACGGTCAACTACGCGACCGAGAAGGCGAAGGTCAGCTTCCCGGCGCAGCTCGATCCCGACGTACTCCTGACGACGGTCGAGCAGGCGGGATACACCGCTGCGTTGCCGGCCCCGCAGTCGGCGCCCGCGGATGACGTTCCGGCCGACGATCCGACCCATGCGTTGTGGGTGCGACTGATCGGATCGATCGTCCTGACCGTCCCGGTGATCGCGATGGCGATGATCCCGGCGCTGCAGTTCACCAACTGGCAGTGGCTGTCGCTCACGCTGGCCGCGCCGGTCGTCGTCTGGGGTGGCTGGCCGTTCCATCGGGCGGCCGCGCTCAACCTGCGGCACGGCGCGACCACGATGGACACGCTGATCTCGCTGGGCACGCTGGCCGCCTTCGGCTGGTCGGTCTACGCGCTGTTCTGGGGCAACGCCGGGATGCCCGGCATGACGCACCCGTTCGAGCTCACCATCGACCGCACCGACGGCACGGGCAACATCTATCTCGAGACCGCCGCCGGAGTGACCACGTTCATCCTGGCCGGTCGCTACTTCGAAGCTCGCTCCAAGCGGCGCGCCGGTGCCGCGCTGCGAGCCCTGTTGGAGCTCGGTGCCAAGGACGTTGCTGTCATCCGCGACGGCGCCGACGGTCCGGTCGAGGAGCGAATCCCGATCGAGCGGCTGTCGGTCGGCGATCGATTCGTCGTACGGCCCGGCGAGAAGATCGCCACGGACGGCGTCATCGAGCAAGGTACGTCGGCGATCGACGCGTCGATGCTGACCGGAGAATCCGTACCTGTCGAGGTTGGCGTCGGCGACTCCGTCGTCGGAGCCACTGTCAACGCGGGCGGTCGCCTGGTCGTACGCGCGGTCCGGATCGGATCCGACACCCAGCTGGCGCAGATGGCGCGGCTGGTCGAGGACGCCCAGAACGGCAAGGCCGAGGTGCAGCGTCTGGCCGACCGGATCTCTGGGATCTTCGTGCCGATCGTGATGGCGCTTGCCGTCGCCACGCTGGGTTTCTGGCTCGGAAACGGCGCTGAGGCGACTGCCGCGTTCACAGCTGCAGTCGCCGTGCTGATCATCGCCTGCCCCTGCGCCCTCGGCCTCGCGACGCCGACCGCCCTGATGGTCGGGACCGGTCGCGGTGCGCAGCTGGGCATTCTCATCAAGGGGCCTGAGGTCCTCGAGTCCACTCGCCGGGTCGACACCGTGGTGCTCGACAAGACCGGGACCGTCACGACCGGCCAAATGACCCTGATCGACGTGATTCCCGCTGACGGCGAGGACGCCGACCAGGTGCTTCGGCTGGCTGGCGCGATCGAGAATGCGTCCGAGCATCCGATCGCGCAGGCGATCGCGACCGCGGGCCGGGAGCGGTTCGGCGAGCTACCGCCGGTCGAGGGCTTCGCCAATGTCGAGGGCCTCGGCGTCCAGGGCACGGTCGACGTGGGCGACGAGACTGCCCCGCGCAGCCATGCCGTGCTCGCCGGGCGGCCGCGGCTGCTCGAGGCGTGGTCGCAGCGGCTGCCGTCGGAGTTGGCTGACGCCCTGGCAGAGGCGCGGGCCGCGGGCCGTACTCCGATCGCGGTCGGCTGGGACGGCCAGGCCCGCGGCATCGTGGTCGTGGCCGACGCCGTCAAGCCGACCTCGGCCGAGGCGATCGGCCAACTGCGCGAGCTCGGTCTGCGTCCAGTGCTGCTCACCGGCGACAACGAGACCGTGGCGCGATCGGTCGCCGCCCAGGTCGGCATCGATCCGAGTGACGTGATCGCCGACGTGCTGCCGGCCGACAAGGTCGACACCGTCAAGCAGCTGCAGTCGGAGGGCCGGGTCGTCGCGATGGTCGGCGACGGAGTCAACGACGCCGCGGCACTCGCCCAGGCCGACCTTGGACTCGCGATGGGCACCGGCACCGATGTCGCGATCGAGGCGTCCGACCTGACCCTGGTCCGTGGCGACCTGCGGGTCGCGGCCGACGCGATCCGGCTGTCGCGGCGTACGCTCACGACGATCAAGGGCAACCTGTTCTGGGCGTTCGCGTACAACGTGGCGGCCCTCCCGCTGGCGGCCGCGGGGCTGCTCAATCCGCTGCTGGCCGGGGCTGCGATGGCCTTCTCGTCGGTGTTCGTGGTGGGCAACAGCCTGCGGCTGCGTCGGTTCCGGTCGTCGATCCCGGCCGCGACCGAGGCGCCGTAGAGTCGGAGCATGCTCTTCACCGAGGCCGAGCGGGAGTATCTCGGCTCGCAGTTGCTGGCCCGGCTGGCGACGGTCGATCCCGACGGGCGGCCGCAGAACAACCCGGTGGGGTTCTTCGTCAACGACGCGGCCGGCACGATCGACATCCGCGGGCGGCGGCTCGGTGAGTCTCGGAAGTTCCGCAACGTCATCGAGAATCCGGCCGTCGCGGTCGTGATCGACGATCTGGTGAGCCGGCGGCCGTGGTGGGTCCGTGGCATCGAGATCCGCGGTCGAGCCGAGGCGCTGCGCGACCAGCCGCCGCCGTACCCCTATTACAGCCGCGAGGTGATCCGGATCCATCCGGAGCGGATCATCACGTGGGGCATCGAGTCCAAGGACCAGCGGACGGCGGGTCGCGATGTCGAGTCCTGAGTACGTCGTCCACGGCGAGGGTTCCGACGGCCGGCCGATCCTCGGCGTACCGACGGCCGACGCCTGGGAGGCCTGGCTCGACGCGGAGCACGAGTCCTCGACCGGAGTCTGGCTGCGCCTGACCAAGAAGAACAGTGCCTATCGCGGTCCGACCTACGAGGAGGCGGTCCAGGTCGCCTTGTGCTTCGGCTGGATCGATGGTCAGGCTCGGTCCTACGACGAGGGCTCGTGGCTGCAGCGATACACGCCGCGGCGGCCGAAGGGCAACTGGTCCCGTAGCAACCGCGACCGCGTCACGGTTCTCCTCGAGGCGGGTCGAATGCGGCCGGCCGGGCTCCGTCAGGTCGAGGCTGCGAAGGCCGACGGCCGCTGGGACGCGGCATACCAGAGCTGAGCCTGACGGCCCCAAAACGCCAGGTCCGATTCCCGCCAGAGATTCGGCGCTGACGGCGCGACGATAGTGACATGACATCGACGACAATGCCGCTGACGTTCCAGCCGATTCCGCCCGAGACAGTGCGCCGGCTGCGCGCCCAGGGACACGACGACCATGGACATCCGTGGGAGCGCCGGATCGACGACGTCGGCGGTGCGCCACTGCGCTGCTGCCTTCGGGACTCCAAGCCCGGCGAGGAGATCGTGCTGGTCTCGTACGCGCCGGTGCGGGCCACCGTCGGCGAGAGCGGCCCTGGGCCGTACGACGAGACCGGGCCGGTCTTCCTCCACGCCGACGAGTGCGACGGCTACATCGACGACGGTGGCTACCCGATCGGTTGGGTGGACCGGCCGCAGACGCTGCGGGCCTACGACACCGACGGCCACATCCTCGGCGGCGTCCAGCTCGAGCCCGGCGACGATCGCGATGCCGCGGCCCGCGAGCTGCTGGCCGACCCGGACATCGCCTTCCTCCACTCGCGCAACATCGTCTACGGCTGCTACATGCTGGAGATCCGACGCGCCTAGGACTGCTTCGCCGCCAGGTCGCTCGCGACGCCGACGGCGATCTCGAGGGCGCGCGCGGCGAGCGGTGAGTGCGTACGGCCGGCGCGCCAATGCACGTGGATCTCCCGTGGCGGTACCGGCGGTCGCAGCTTGTGCACTCGGAGTCGGTCGTCCGCGCCGATGTCGGATCCGTGGATCGCGAGCCAGGGCAGCACGGCGACGCCCATGCCGGCCCGGATCATCGCCACGATCGTCTCGTTGCCGGCGGTGCGGAACACGACGTTCGGACGGGCGCCGCCACGCGCCAGCGCTTGCTCCATCCGGGGCTGATCGCAGATCGGCGGCCAGGCGACCGTCGGCATGCCGTCGAGGTCCTTCGGCTGCACCGGCCCGTCGGCGAACTCACCTCGGCGAGCCACCACCAGGTACGGGTCGTCGAGCAGCTTGAGATGGTCCAGCTCGCCGTCGAGGATCCCGTCGTAGAACAGCAGGTCCAGGTCGCCGATCTGGGGTTGGTCGGGCTCCTCCTCGTACAGCCGGATGTCGCAGCCAGGGTGCTCGTCGCGCAGCCGGCGTACGACCGAGGGCAGGATCGTGTTCGACATGCTCTGGAAGGTGCCGATGTCGACCCTCCCCTCGCCGGCCTGGAAGCGGTCGACCGCGTCGGACAGCGCACTGGCCCGGCCGAGCAGCTCTCGCCCGTGGGCCAGCACGACCTCGCCGAGCGGCGTGATCCGGACCGGTCTCGGGCCGCCCGGCCGGTCGAATACGGCGCCGCCGACCGCCTTCTCCAGCGCGGCGATCTGCTGGCTCACCGTCGACTGGGTGTAGCCGAGCCGCTCGGCCGCGCGCCCGAACGTGCCCTCCTCGGCGACGGCGGTCAGCGTGGTCAGGTGGCGTAACTCGACCTCGGACACAGCACCAGCGTACGCACAGTAATCGGCTCAGGCGATGGTGATGATCGAAAAGCATCGCTTTTCACGATGGAGCCGACCGCCTAGCGTGGCCACGAACGCACTCCCGAAGGAGCCGCTCATGACGCGACTGCGATCGGCGCTCTGGCTGCCGCTGTTCGACGCCCTGGCTGATCCGATCGCGGTCGCGCGCCTGGCGGCCGAGGCGGAGGAGGCCGGCTGGGACGGCGTCTTCGTCTGGGACCAGGTGTGCTGGCGGCCGCCGATCCAGCAGGTCGCCGATCCGTGGATCACGCTGGCGGCAATCGCGAGCAGCACCGCGCGGGTACGCCTCGGGCCGATGGTCTCGCCGCTGCCGCGCCGCCGACCGGTGAAGCTGGCTCGCGAGACCGTCACGCTCGACCAGCTCAGCGATGGCCGGCTCACGCTCGGCGTGGGCATCGGGAGCGACCGGTTCGGCGGCGAGCTGTCCAAGACCGGCGAGGAGCTGCACGACCGGACTCGGGGCCGGATGCTCGACGAGTCGCTCGAGATCCTGGCGGCCGCTTGGTCCGGGGAGCCGGTGCAGCATCGGGGCGAGCACTACACCGTCGACGACGTGCGATTCCTGCCGCGCCCGGTCCAGCGGCCCGGCGTGCCGGTCTGGGCCGGCGGCTTCCCCGGCAAGATCAAGCCGATGCGTCGGGCCGCGCGACTCGACGGCTACGTCCCGGCCAACCTCGAACATCCGGATCAACTCGCCGAGGCGGTCGACATCGTCACCGAGCTCCGGCCGGACCCGACGACGCCGTACGACTTCGCGGTCGGACTGCCGCTGGGAGTCGATCCGCTGCCCTGGGCCGATGCCGGGGCGACCTGGTGGCTGCCAGAGTTCGAGCCCGGCGTTGCCCTGGACACCGTGCGTGGCGTACTCCGCGACGGGCCCGCGAGTCGTGACGCCGCCTGACATGTTCGACTACGACGCTGAGCTGCGCCGCTATCAGAGCCGGCTGTGGTCCGCCCTGGAGATCGGCTCGGGTGATCGGGTCCTCGACGTCGGCTGCGGCACCGGCCAGACCACGCGCAAGGCGGCCCGGGCGGCAGTCGTCGGCGAGGCACTCGGCATCGACGTCTCGGAGCAGATGCTGGCCCGGGCCCGCGAGTTGAGTGCCGCGGAGGACATCGATAACGTCCGATTCGAGTGTGGCGACGCGCAGTCGTATCCGTTGCCGACGGAGCGGTTCAGCCTCGGCATCAGCCGATTCGGCACGATGTTCTTCGCCGATCCGGTCGCCGCGTTCACCAATATCGCGGGTTCGCTGCGACCGGGCGCGCCCTTCGTCCAGATCGTCTGGCAGTCCGTCGACCGTCAGGAGTGGGAGTCGGTGATCCGGCACGCGCTGACTCCCGGCGCACCGCCAGCCGCAGGTGCCGCCGCCTTCTCGCTGGCCGACCCCGACACGGTGCGCGGCGTGCTGACGGCGAGCGGGTTCACCGATGTCGAGCTCGTCCACCTGCATGAGCCGGTCTACTACGGCCGGGACGCCGAGGCAGCCCGCGACTCCGTACTCGCCCTGACGTCGCCGAGGGAGTCGCTCGACGCATTGCCGGGCGATCGGGTCGACCCCGCGGTGCGTCGGCTCGAGGAGCAGTTCCGGGCGTACGAGTCCGACGACGGCGTCTGGTTCGACTCGCGAGCCTGGCTTGTCACGGCCCGCCGCGGATAGCCCGGTCACGGCGCGCCGACGAATCGACGCATGCCCTGATGACCTGCGAAGATGTGAACGTCCGGGACCTGGCGGGCAGATGGTGCGAGAAGGTGCTTTGAACGCCCAAATCACTGACAAGCCGGATCCTTGAGCACGGCAGCGTGAGCCCGCCGAGAGGAGGAGCCGATGGCCTCGCCCCGACAGCCTTGGCTCCACGAGCTCGTCACCGCGGTCCAGGCGCCCACTGTCCTGCTGTGTGACCGCGACGGCCAGGTGTGGCCCAAGGGTGCCCAGGGCGTCTGGCACGCCGACGTCCGGGTGCTGTCGCGGGCCGAGCTTCGAGTCGACGGCGAGCTGCCGGATGCCGTCGCCGGCGGTCCGGACGGGGTGGGTCAGGTCCGGTTCACCGGGTTCGTGCGATCGCTGGACGGTGAAGGGCCGGACCCGTCGGTACGGCTGGAGCGAGTGCGTACGGTCCGGGCCGGGATCGTCGACGAGGCGATCGTCCTCACCTCATACGTCGGCATTCCGCAAACCGCCACGATCGAGGTGCTGCTCGAGACCGACTTCGCCTGGATCGGACCGATGAAGGCAGGCCACGAGCTTGACCAGCCGGTCGCGCGGCCCGAGGCCGAGCCCGCTCGCGTGCGCTGGGCCAGTCCATCCGCACGCGCCGAGATCGTCACCGACGACGGCGCCTCGGTGACGGTCGACGGCGACACTGCCCGGCTCGCCTGGACGGTCAACCTGGCGCAGCCGGCCGCCCACCTCGTCCGGTGGCGGCTGCATGCGACCGTCGCCGCCACTCCGATGGCGGGCGCCGACGGTCCCGACGAGTGGCCGACGCCCCGAGTGACCGCCGGCGACCACCGACTGCCCGGGTTGATTGACCAGTCGGTGGCCGACCTGTCCGGCCTGCGGATGCGATGGGACGACCGACCCGACGTGTTCCTCGCCGCCGGTGCGCCGTGGTACTGCACGCTCTTCGGCCGCGACAGCATCTGGGCGGCCCGGATGCTGCTGCCGCTGGGCACCGACATCGCGGCCGGCACCCTGCGGACGCTCGCTGCGCTCCAGGGCAGCCGGGTCGATCCCGAGACCGGCGAGGCGCCCGGCAAGATCCCGCACGAGCTGCGCCAGTCGACGCTGGGCTCACCCGGCGGACTGCCGCCGCTCTACTACGGCTCGGTCGACGCCACTCCGCTGTGGATCTGCCTACTCCACGACGCCTGGCTGTGGGGCATGCCTTCCGAGCAGGTACGGGAGCTGCTGCCCAACCTCGAAGCGGCGCTGGCCTGGCTGGTCGAGCACGGCGATCCTGACGGCGACGGCTTCCTCGAGTACGTCGACGACAGTGGCAAGGGCCTGGCCAACCAGGGCTGGAAGGACGCCGCCGACGCCGTCCGGTTCGCCGACGGTCGGATGGCCGAGGCGCCGGTCGCGTTGTGCGAGGTCCAGGGCTATGCCTACGAGGCGGCCATGCATGGCGCCGCCCTGCTCGACGCCTTCGGCCGTCCGGACGCCGGGCGCTGGCGGACCTGGGCGAGTGAGCTCGCCGAGCGGTTCCGGGAACGGTTCTGGGTGGCCGGCAGCCGCGAGCTCGGTCCGTATCCGGCGATGGCGCTGGACGCCGACAAGTTGCCGGTCGACTCCCTGACCAGCAACATCGGCCATCTGCTCGGCACCGGGCTGCTCAACTCCGGCGAGTCCGAGCGCGTGGTACGCCTGGTGACCCGGCCCGAGCTGGCCAGCAGCTTCGGTCTGCGGACCATGTCGGATCACGACGCGGCGTACTCCCCGGTCAGCTATCACTGCGGGTCGGTCTGGCCGCACGACACCGCGATCGTCATCCGGGGCCTGGCGGCGGCCGGCCGGGGCCATCGCGCCGCCGATCTGATCGACGGGCTGCTGACCGCCGCGGTGCACTTCGACTTCAGGCTGCCGGAGCTGTACGGCGGCGATCCGCGTGCTGATGTGCCGCGGCCGGTGCCGTACCCCGCGGCCTGCCGACCCCAAGCCTGGTCGGCTGCGGCCTCGATGGCGATCCTGCAGGCGCTGCTGGGTCTCGAGGCCGACGTGCCCTCCGGCCGGCTCAAGATGCGACCGATCCGGCCGAGTCTGGTCGGTCGGTTGCAGGTCGAGGGGTTGGTCGCGGACGGCCACGTGTTCAGCGTCCAGGTCTCCGAGGACGGCCGGGCTCGGATCCTGACCGAGGACATGCCGCTCAAGCTTGACGTCGGCTGACGTTTCGGGCGCCGACTTTGCGTTGATTCGCCTCCTGTTCGGACGGTGTTCACGTCAGGCCTACTACGCCTGTCGTAGTTCCTGAGCATGGTCGCCATGACAGGCACCAAAGGAGGAGCCAATGCGCAAGACACGCATGACCACGGCGGTGACCGGGGGCCTCGCTCTCGTCGTTGCCGGCGGAGTTACGGCGTGGGCGGTACAGGGCGGCCCCGACGCGGGTCAGCGCCACGAGGCGCAGCTCGAAGCCCATGCGAAGCAGTTCTTTGGAGTCACCTCGGGGATCCCGCAATCGTCTACGGAGGACATCGACGACCCAGCCGCCGACCCGCTCGATCTGGCCGATCTGGCCAAGGGCCTGCACGCCCGCCTCGTCACGTCCGGCGTCGCAGCGCCGAATCTCGACATGGCTGCGCTGTGGCCGGTCGACCATCCGAAGTGGATTCTGACCTGCAACGAGCAGGGCCCTGCAGAACCGGCCGTCCAGCGGATCAACCTGGCGACCGGCGCCGCCGAAACCATCGTCTCCGGCCTCACCTCATGCGACCCGTTGCACGTCACGCCGTGGGGCACGGTGATCTTCGGCGAAGAGGCCAGTGACGGCCACATGTACGAGATGGTCAACCCGCTGGACATCACGGGTGCGACGATCAACCGTCTGACCGGAGCCGTGACCGGGACCGACGACATCGTCCAGCGCCCGGCGCTGGGTGCACTCGCGTTCGAGGGCATCGGGTTCCTGCCGTCCGGCGTCGGCTACTACGGCGACGAGCTCGCGCCGAGCAATGGCGCACCGGGTGGGTCGTACTACAAGTTCATCCCGGCACATCCGCTCCTGCCCGGCACCACGGTCACCGATCTGGCCGACTCGCCGCTCACCTCGGGGTCGATCTTCGCACTCAGGGTGGGTCAGGGCAGCAACACTGGCCAGGCCATGCAGCAGGGCGACGGGACCTGGCAGCCGATCACTCCGGACCCGGTGACCGGATCGGTGCGGGCCGCCGCTCGCGCCGCTCTTGCGACCGGCTACTACCGGCCGGAGGACCTGTCGATCGACGAGGCGGCATTGGCTGGCGGTTCGGTGCGCTTCTGCGGCAACAATACCGGCCGGGAGCAGGCTCACTTCTATGGCGAGACGCAGTGCATCACCGATGGCACGGCCGACCAGGCGCTGGCCAACACGGCCATTCCGCAGGTGCAGCTTCTGGTCGTCGGATCGCCGGAGTACAACATGATCGACAACATCGCCTACCAGCCGGGTCGCGGCAACTGGATCATCCACGAGGACGGCGAGACCGAGTTCGAGCGGCCGCACAACAACGACCTGTGGTCGTGCCTCGAGGACGGCCGTGACGCTGACCTGCTGAGCGACGGCTGCCTGCGGATCGGGACGCTCAACGATCTGGACGCGGAGTGGACTGGCGGCTTCTTCGACGCCTCCGGCAAGCACTTCTACGTCAGCATCCAGCACAACGCCACCGGATTCGGCACCATTCTCGACATCACCGGCTGGCGGTAAGTCACCTCATTGCGTGGCGCCCGGCCGTCGGATTGCGACGGTCGGGCGCCACTCGCATGTTCGACGGCGGGTAGGTATGTCGAGAACGGCCGGCCGGCTCCGTTCAGGGGGTGAAGGTGCCACAGTTGGCACCACGAGGAAGACGAGGTGTGACATGCCCAGATACCTGCTCGGAGTCGACTTCCGAGGCGGCGTCATCGAGGCGCCCATGTCGGAGTGGAAGCCGGAGGAGATCGAGGCGCACCTGAACTACTACCGCGCGCTGAACGACGAGTTGGAGCGCAGTGGCGAGCTGGTGGGCCACATGATCCTGACCGGACCCGACCTGGCCAAGATCGTGACGTCGGACGGCAAGTCGGCGGCGATGGTCACCGACGGGCCGTTCCAGGAGTTCAAGGAGTGGCTGGCCGGCTTCCAGGTCATCGAGGTCGAGACCGAGGCCAGGGCGCTCGAGATCGCCGCGAAGGTCTCGGCCGTTCCCGGACCGGACGGCGTCGCGCTGCAGCAGCCGATCCACGTGCGCCAGATCATGGACGAGGGGCCGTCGAACGCCGCCGAGATGGAGGCGTTTCTCGACACGGCCGGCGGTGACCGAAGCTGACCGTCCCGGCCCGCGTCGAGGACCTGCTGCGCGTGCTGGCGCCGCAGGTCCTCGGCACGCTCAGTCGGCGCTACGGCGACTTCGCCGCGGCGGAGGACGCTGTACAGGAGGCGCTGATCGCCGCGGCCGACCACTGGCCGCGAGACGGTATCCCGGATCGTCCTCGCGGCTGGCTCCTGCAGACCGCCAGCCGTCGGCTGATCGACGCGCGTCGCAGTGAGCAGTCGAGGCGAGCTCGTGAGGGTGTCGTCGCCGCGATGGAGCCGGCGGCTGACGTACCCGACCAGGACGACACCCTGGCCGTGTTGTTCATGTGCTGCCATCCGGCCCTCACCCCCGCCTCGGCGGTCGGCCTGACCCTGCGAGCGGCGGGTGGCCTGACGACCGCGGAGATCGCGAACGCCTTCCTGGTCCCCGAGGCGACCATGGCGCAGCGCATCTCGCGGGCCAAGCGAAGCATCAAGGCGTCGGGCGAACCGTTCCAGCTGCCGACGCCGGAGGAGCAGCCGGTCCGGCTTCGCTCGGTGCTGCGCGTGCTCTACCTGATCTTCAACGAGGGCTATGCCAGCAGCCGGGGCGACGATCTGCAGCGCGAGGACCTGTCCAGCGAGGCGATCCGGCTGACTCGGATGCTGCATCGACACGTGACCGACGACGGCGAAGTGACCGGCCTGCTCGCGCTCATGCTGCTGCTGGATGCCAGGCGGCCGGCTCGTACCGACGACGCGGGCGAGCTGATCCCGTTGCCGGAGCAGGATCGCAGCCGCTGGGATCGGGCGCAGATCATCGAGGGCACCTCGCTGCTCAACGGTGCGATCGGCCGGGGCTCCGTCGGTGAGTACCAACTGCAGGCGGCGATCGCGGCACTGCACGACCGGGCGGTCAAGCCGGACGACACGGACTGGTCGCAGATCCTCGCGCTGTACGGGCTCCTGGAGCAGATGACCGGCAGCCCGGTCGTCACGCTGAATCGCGCGATCGCGGCGGCCATGGTGCATGGACCGTCGGCCGGGCTAGAGATCCTCGACCAGGTCGACGAGCGACTGGCCGGCCATCATCGCCTGGACGCGGTGCGAGCCCACCTGCTTGAGATGGCCGGCGACACCGATGCCGCCGGTGCACACTATCGAGCCGCCGCGGCCCGGGCGACGAGCCTGCCCGAGCAGCACTATCTGACCCGGCGGGCGGCGCAGCTGGAGTCGCGCGACGGCTGACGGTCGCGCCTAGTACAGGTCACGCCGCCGGCGTGGCCGTCTGGGCGATCGGCTTGATGTGGGCGAAGGTGCTGCGAGCGTTCCAGGTCGGGAAGGCTCGTACGAGCGACGTCGGGCCATGCAGCCGGATGCGACCGTCTCGGGTGGCTGCGGCCCAACTGAGCTGACCGGCGTGCCACTTGACGAAGGCCTCGGCCTCCGCTGTGACGTATAGGTCCTCATCGATGCCGGGGTAGGTCTTGCAGATCTCGGTCTCTCCGTGCTCGATCAGCAGCCAGTACCGCTCGGGGCGTTGGAGGCCGGCGAAGTCGAAGCGGATGACCACGCGTCGATCCGGAAGCCGATCTCGACGAAGCATGTTGCACATCGACCACAGCGCCACGAAGGGATCGAGATGTTCAGGGGCGATCTCGAGCCACGCCGCACCCCACTCGCCAAGTGACACGCAGACCTTGAAGAGGTCGTGCCCAGCAGGTGTGAGCTCGTACCGCCGACCACGGCCCTGGGACTTCGCTGCTGACCTGACGATGTCGAGCCGTTCGAGTTGTTTGAGCCGATGCGAGAGCAGGGTGCGGGACAGGCCAGGCGCACCCTCCAGGATCTCGCTGAAGCTTCCGCAGCCCAGGTACAGGTTGCGGATGATCAGCGGCGTCCAGCGCTCGGCGAAGATCTCGGCGCCGCGAGCAATGGGGCAGTACTGGCCGTACGTCCGCACGACGACAGTGTCCCGCCGCTGCCGTTGCGTGTGAAGTCCACATTCTTGACTTCTCGATCGCGGCATGCGCTGGTGCGATGACGACACCCAACACCGACTGAGTTCGCCAAGCGCGAGGAGGCGATCGCCATGGAGATCGACGGGTTCCAGGGTCAGCTGATCACCGCTGACCATGATGAGTACGACGCTGCCCGATCTGTATGGAACGGCGTCATCGACCGACGTCCAGGGCTCATCGCACGATGCGGCGGCACCGCCGACGTCGCTGCCGCCGTGCGGTTCGCTCGAGACCACGACCTGGAGATCGCGATGCGGGGTGGAGGCCACAATGTGGCTGGCACCGCGGTCTGTGACGACGGGATCGTCATCGACCTCTCCGCGATGCGAGCGGTGGGGGTCGATCCCGCCGGACGCACCGCCCGAGTGCAGGGTGGTGCGCTGTGGTCCGAC
>DATFRX010000354.1:0-4861 GCA_035262905.1 Nocardioidaceae bacterium | reverse complement strand
TCTGGTCTCCGACTCCGCCGAGCGGTTCGGCCTCGAGCCCGCGATGAGCGCCGACGACGTGGCGACCGCCCTGCTCAGCCTCGGCATCGGCCTCGGCGTCGCACGGTCCAACAACCCGACCCTGTCGGTCCACGTCATGTCGCGCACGATCCGGCTGATGCTCGGCGGCCGCTGAGCCCTCGGCTGCGTCCGGCCGGCCGAGAGTTGGCGGGAGATGCAGGTTTCGCCGGCCGGGGGTCCTGCTTCTCACGCCAACATCCGCGCCCGAGCGCGTCCCCATTAGGGTGTCTGCCATGCATCCTCGGGCGGGCCAGCCAGCGGCACCGGATGATCTCGTCGACGTGCAGCGGTTGCTCGATGCGTACGTCGACCACAAGCCTGATCTCGACGATCCCGGCCAGCGGGTGGTCTTCGGGACGTCCGGTCATCGAGGCAGCAGCCTGACCGGATCGTTCAACGAGGCGCACATCGCGGCGATCAGCCAGGCGATCTGCGAGTACCGGGCCGCGCAGGGCGTGACGGGGCCGCTGCTGATCGGTCGCGACACCCATGCGCTGTCGGAGCCGGCCTGGCAGACCGCCGTCGAGGTGCTCGTCGCCAATGATGTCGCGGCCTTCGTCGACGAGCGCAACGGCTACACGCCGACGCCGGCGGTGTCGCACGGGATCCTCCGGCTCAATCGGCAGGGGGTCACCGGCGGCTGCGACGGGATTGTCGTGACGCCGTCGCACAACCCGCCGACCGACGGCGGCATCAAGTACAACCCGACCCACGGCGGCCCGGCCGACACCGACGCCACCTCCTGGATCGCTGACCGGGCCAACGAGTTGCTGGCCGGGGATCTCGACGGAGTACGCCGGATCCCGTTCGCCGATGCCTACGACCAGGTGGGCCGCTACGACTTCCTCGGCCACTACGTCAGCGAGTTGCCGACCGTGATCGACGTCGAGGCGATTCGCAACGCGGGCGTACGCATCGGGGCCGATCCGATGGGTGGCGCCAGCATCGAGTACTGGGCGGCGATCGCGAGTACGTACCACCTCGATCTCGACATCGTGAACCCCGAGGTCGATCCGCAGTGGGCGTTCATGACCCTGGACCACGACGGCAAGATCCGCATGGACAGCTCTTCGCCGTACGCGATGGCCTCGCTGGTCGACCAGCGGGAGTCCTACGACATCGCGACCGGCAACGACGCTGATGCGGATCGGCACGGGATCGTCACGCCGGACGCCGGGCTGATGAACCCGAACCACTTCCTCACGGTCGCGATCGACTACCTGGTCCGCTATCGCGACTGGCGGCCGTCGATCGCCATCGGCAAGACCCTGGTGTCGTCAAGCATGATCGACCGGGTCGCCACCAGCCTCGGCCGCCGGCTGCTCGAGGTGCCGGTCGGCTTCAAGTGGTTCGTCAGCGGCCTGCTGGACGGGTCGATCGGATTCGGCGGCGAGGAGAGCGCCGGTGCGTCGTTCCTGCGGCGTGACGGCACCTGCTGGACCACCGACAAGGACGGCATCATCCTGGCCCTGCTCGCTTCGGAGATCCGGGCCATCACCGGGCGCAGTCCGAGCGAGCACTACGCCGAACTGGTCACGGTGCACGGCGACCCGGCGTACGCCCGGCTGGACGCGCCGGCCGACCGGGAGCAGAAGGCCCGGCTGGCCGACCTGAGTCCCGAGGCCGTGGTAGCGACCGACCTGGCCGGCGACCCGATCACCGCCAAGCTCACGACGGCTCCTGGCAACGGCGCCCCGATCGGCGGACTGAAGGTCGTGACGGAGCACTCCTGGTTCGCCGCGCGGCCGTCGGGCACCGAGGACATCTACAAGATCTATGCCGAGTCCTTCCGAGGCCCTGACCACCTGCAACAGGTGCAGACCGAGGCCCAGGAGGTCGTCGGCGCCGCCCTCGGCTGAGCGTCCTGCACGATCCGTCATCATACGGCGACGATCCGTCACCGAAGGCTGCTCGTCGTCGCTGGTCGGGACCGTTCACCGATGGGGGGTATTCACACGGGCGATCGTCCACTAGCGTCGGTCCGCGTGGTCGCCATGGCGCGGGTGGCGCACCACGTGGGCAGCTTCGACTCGCTGTGATTGAGGCATCGCTGGAGTGCGCCCTCGGGGGTCGTCGAGCCAGCCGCTCGGCGGACCGGGAGAACCGCGCCCGACTCGGGACGGACCAACGTTGTGAAGCGACTCGACGATGGGACGGTTGTGCGCGTACAGCGACCCATGCTGCGTAAGCCCCGCTGGCGACTGGGCCTGGCCTCCGGATGTGCCGGCCTGCTGTGTCTCGGCCTGCTGCCGGGCGCCAGTGCGAAGGACCCGGACGATCCGATTCCGAGCAAGGACCGGGTGAATCACGCCCGAGATCGGGTCCAGAAGACCGCCGACGACGTCGACGCCATCAAGGACCGGCTGGCCGCGGCCGATGCCCGGCTGCAGCGGCTGTCGATGAAGGCCGGCAAGGCGGTCGAGGAGTACAACGGCGCGCGCTACGAGCTCCACGCGGCCAAGCGGACCGCCCGCCGGGCCGAGCGGGCAGCGGACAAGGCGGCAAAGCGACTCCACCACCGCGAGGACCAGCTCGCCAAGGCGATCGTCGCCGACTTCGAGGGCGGCGGCACGCTGACGAATCTCAGCGTCTTGTTCGAGAACTCGGACCCGAACGCGCTCCTGGAGAAGCTGAACGCCTACCAGGTCGTGACCGGCGTACTGCAGTCCGACCGGGACCGCTACGAGAAGGCGAAGGCGGACGCGGACGTCAAGGAGAAGCGCAAGGACAAGGCGCTGAAGGCACAGGAGACGGCGACCCAGAAGGCCGCGGACGCCAAGGACGTCGCCGAAGCCGCCGTCGACAAGGCGCAGTCCGCGGTGTCGACCATCGCCGACCGTAAGGACACGCTGATCCACCAGCTGGCCGAGGCCAAGCACATCTCGGTCGCGCTCGCCCGCAAGCGGCAGGAGGCGCTGGCCGCGCAGGCCGCCGCCGAGGCCGCCCGGCAGGCCCGGATCGAGCGGCGGCGCGAGGCGCGTCGACAGGAGCGGATCGAGCAGCGCCGCAAGGAGCGCCAGCAGTCGCAGCCGAACCGGCCGTCTCGCGGCGGCGGCGGCCACGGCAAGCCAAAGCACGACCCGCCGTCGGCCAGCGGCGCGAAGGCGGCCGTCCAGTTCGCGAAGGATCAGATCGGCGAGCCGTACGTCTGGGGCGCCGCCGGACCGGACTCGTGGGACTGCTCCGGCCTCACCATGCAGGCCTGGGGCGCGGCCGGAGAGTCACTGTCGCACTGGAGCGTCCAGCAGTACTACGAGACGACGCCGGTCTCGTTCAACGACCTGCAGAAGGGCGACCTGCTGTTCTGGGGCGACACGAGCGATCCGGACACGATCTACCACGTGGCGATGTACCTCGGCCACGGGATGATGATCCACGCGCCGGCGCCGGGGGAGAACGTCCAGGTCGTCTCGATGTACTACTGGATCCTGCCCAACTTCTACACCCGGGTCTGACGCTCAGCGCCCACTTGGGGAATCACATCTATGTAGTTCGCAAGTCGACACGCCGTGTTACTCAAGTTTTTTGTGTGAAAGGTGTTCCCTTCTGGGACTGATGCGCATTACGGTCGCCCAAGTAGCTGACATTTCGCGCCCGTCTCGGGGCCGGGCCGGAAGAGGCGTACGAGCCTTCGAGGAAGGGGCTCGTACCCGACGGGTGAGGTGGCTGTGGGCGAACAGCGATCAACGGACCGAAGCCGTCGGTGGCGCCTTGGCCTTGCGTCCGGTTGCGCCACCGTGCTGTGTCTGGCCGCGTTGCCCAGCGCGAGTGCCGTGGACGGGGACGGCGACGGCAACGACCCGATTCCGAGCAAGGAGCGGATCCGCCATGTGCAGGAGCAGGCCGAGACGACGGCTGAGCGCGTGCGCGACGTCAAGGCGGAGCTAGCCGCGGCCGACCAGCGGCTCGAAGCGGCGAGCATCGAGGCGGCCAAGGCGGCCGAGGCCTACAACGGTGCGAGGTACAAGCTGCACCAGGCCCGGGCCGCTGCCCGGCGCGCCTCGCGCAACGCCGATGCGGCCGCCGCCGACGTACGCCGGCTCGCGAACCAGCTGTCGAAGTCGGTCGTGGCCGGATTCGAGAACGGGGGATCGCTGACCAGCCTCGGCATCCTGGTCAGCAATCCCGATCCGGACGCGCTCCTGGACCATCTGGACGCCTACGCCGGAGTGAGCGGCGCCCTCCAGTCCGACCTCGACGACTACGAGTCGGCCAAGGTGATCGCCGACGTCCTGTCGACGCGTGCCGACAATGCCCTGGACGAGCAGCAGGCGGCCACCCAGGCTGCGGCGGACGCCAAGCAGGCCGCGGAGGCCGCCGTCGCGAATGCCCAGGCCATGGTGTCGTCGATCGCCGCCGAGAAGGACCGGCTCCTGCACCAGTTGGCCCGGCTGCAGCACATCTCGGTCGCGCTGGCCCGGCAACGGCAGCAGGCACTGGAACAGCGGGCGGCGGAGCGGGCTGCCGAGCGGCGGGCGGAGCAAGCCGCCGAGCAGGCCGCGCAGGAGCAGCAGGAGCAGCAACAGCAGGAGGCCGAGTCGAATCCGCCGGCCGACCAGACCGAGCCGCCGACTGACGACACGAACCCGCCTTCGGACAACACCGAGCCTCCGGCGCAGCACAACGACCCGCCGGCCACCCACAACGACCCGCCCAAGCAGCACAACGACCCGCCGAAGCAGCACAACGACCCTCCGGCCGAGCACAACGACCCGCCGAAGCACCACGCCAGTCCTGCGCACAACCACGCGCCGAAGCCGCATGGTGCCCGGGCGGCGGTCAGGTTCGCGAAGCGGCAGCT
>DATFRX010000353.1:0-9231 GCA_035262905.1 Nocardioidaceae bacterium | reverse complement strand
GGTTCCGCGTCGGATGAACTGCTCGGCCGCGCGCAGCGACCGGAGTCGGGTGACGTAGGCGTCGAGGCCGCGGGTGCCGGCGTACGCCGTGTTGAACGGCCAGTTGCCGGCGCCTTGGTATCGGTAGTCGTAGGAGAACCGGGCGCCGTGGTCGACCCAGCGGGCCGGATGCGGCTTCTTGACCCAGGCGTACTGCTTCGGTGTCGGCAGCCGGTGCCAGCGGCCGAGCACCATCGCGACCGAGGTCGGTGAGCACCAGGACTGCCCGCCGCCGTCGTAGCGCGGGTAGTGGTCGCGATGCAGTTGCTGGGAGTACGTCGGCACCTCGAGCTCGACGGACTCGGACTGCGTCGGTTTGCTGGTCGGGGGCAGATCGGCCTCGCGCCCACGCTGGACCGCCGAGGTCATGACGCCGAGGCGGGTCAGGCGCGGCCGATCCTCGGTGCCCACGAGGCGGAACAGAATCGCGCGGACCTGGTAGCACGTCCACGCGCTCTCGGGCTCGATCTTGAGCTCGTCGGCGTCGACGCTTGCTCCGTCGGCCGACTGACCCGGCACGGTCGTCGGGTGGATCTCGTCGTCGGTCGCCGCCCATCGGGTCATGACGAACCATCGCGACCAGGGCTCGTCGTCGCTCGATCGGCCGCGTACGCCGACACCGACCCACGACGTACCCGGTGTCTGCGCCGCCCAGGACGCGACGATCGACGTCACGGGGAAGGCAGTCGACTGCGGTGGCGAGACCCAGAAGCCGAAGTCGTAGCTGCGCGGGCCGCTGTCGCCGAACGGATCGTGATACTCCGTCTGACCGGCGGGAATGCCGAGTGTCAGGGCGCTGCCGTCGCCGGCGATGCCGTCGCGATCGTCCGCCTCGCCGGCCAGGTCGAACCAGCCGAACGTGACATGGCGGTCGCTCGCGTCGGGACTCATGACGCACCCGCCCGGTGGATGACGTAGACGGTGCCGCCGCTGGTCGGGAGCCAGGCGTTCTCGAACTGGCCGCGCTTGTAGACCCGGCGCACTCCCCGCGCGTGATCCGCGGCCGGGTCGTTGACGATCACCCGACCGGCGCGGGTGAAGCCGCGGATCACCAGCAGATGTCCGGGCGTCGACGTGAGTGGTGATCCGTCCAGCTCGCCTCGGCCGAACGCGATCGACGCAACCAGCGGGACACCACGCCGGATGAACTGCTCGGCCGCGCGCAACGACCGGAGTCGGGTGACGTAGGCATCGAGACCGCGAGTGCCGGCGTACGCCGTGTTGAACGGCCAGTTGCCGGCGCCCTCGTAGCGGTAGTCGTAGGAGTAGCGGGCGCCGTGGTCGACCCAGGGGGATGGGTACGAGTCCTTGACCCACGCGTACTGCTTCGGTGTCGGCAGCCGATGCCAGTAGCCGAGCACCATCGCGACCGACGTCGGGGAGCACCAGGCCTCGCCGCCGCCGTCGTACTTCGGGTAGTCGCCCTGATGCACCATCTGCGACCAGCGCGGCACGTCGAGGTCGATCGTGCGCCGCATCGAGGTCGCGCTGGTGCGGACCGAGCCGCCGTGCCGGACCCGGGATGCCACGGCGCCGACCGATTGCACGGCCGGCGAGCGCGACGAGCCGATCGGCCGCAGCAGGGTGACGCGCAGCTGCCAGGCGGAGTAGCGCTTGCCGCGATGCGTGACGAGGGTGTCGACGTTGACGCTGCTGCGGTCGTCGGGCTGGCGGGTCGGCGAGGCCCGGTGGAAGGACCGGTCGCCGCTGGCCCAGCGACCCATCACGTCCCACGACCCCACGGCGCCGCCCCCGCGGCCGCGGACCGCGATCTCGATCCAGGAGCCGTGCGACGTGTTGGCGTTCCACGACGGGATCAGCTGGGTGAGCCCGAAACCGGGACGTACCCACGGCGACGTCCAGTCGGCGAAGCCATAGCGACGCGCCGGCCCGTGGCCCCAGGGATCGGAGTACCTCCGGACGCCGATCCGGTGGTCGATGCGGATCGCGCCGTGGCGTACTCGCACTCCGGCCCGCGTGCCGTGGCGCCAGGCGGCGTCGGTCGACCAGCGCCGCAGATCGATGTGGCGGGTGGGCGCTCGGTGCGCATCGGCGTTGCCGGCCCGCGATGCGTTCGGCGTGCCCGCGGCGGAGACGAGCGGCACCGATCCGAGACCGCACGCGGCCAGCACGAGAGCCAGTCCGGCCGTCACTGGCTGTCGCGGTCGCATCACAGGCGACAACTTAACGTCCCGACCCGGCGGATGGGTGAATCGCGACACGGCGGACTGCCTGGAATGTCCGCGTCTGATCAACGCGCTGTACGGACCTCGTCGCCCGCGGTCCGCGTCACGGGTCGCCGACGGCGGTTCAGACGACCTCCGGATCGCTTCCGCAGGCGTTCGGATTGAAGCGCTTCGCGCCGGGTTCGGGCTCGACCCAGTCGCTCCTGGGTGGGATCGGCACGCGCAGCTGCGCACCGGCGTCCGACAGCTCGACGTGGAACGTGAAGGCCTGCAGGGCGATCAAGAGTTTGCGGAGCCGTTTCGTCGGGTCGAGGTGCGGCAGCAGCTCGGTCATGATGTCGCGGCCGCGGACGGTCCATGCGACGAACCGTCCGGACTTGATGTGGATCTTCGCCGGTACGCGTGCGCCCGCCACCTTTCCGCTCAGGCGCTGGTAGATGTACGAACCCGCCAGGCTGGCGACGAAGCGCACCGGCACGGTGGCATCGATGACCGTGGCGTCGTCCCAGTCGAAGGTGGTTCGGGCACGTAGCAGCGCGGCGATCTCGGCTGGGAGTCGTCCGATGCCGGGGGACGGCTCAAGGCCCATGCCGGCCGCCTCGTTCTCCGGGGTGAGCGCGAGCCAGCAGCTCCACGCGGGAGCATGCATGAAGACTCGCCGGGCGTTACTCGCGTACTGGAACTTGAACGGTTGGTTCTTCCCGGTCGGATCGATCGCGGTCGCCCGGGCCCGCGATCGATGCTTCGACACGTCATAGCGGCCCTTCGAGCGCAAGAAGATCTCGTTCTTGCCCCGTGGGTTCTTGAGCCAGACCTCTCGTACGAACCGGCCGGTGTTGTCGTTTCGCAGGGCGTCCTTCGCGGCCTCGAACGTGCTCTGGTCGCCTCGCTCCGAGTGCGAGCCCGCGTCGGTACTCCGGTCGTCCCCCGGCTCGACAGTCAGCTCGGCCGCGCCCCCGCAGGCGCCGACCATGCTGACGACCAAGACCATGGACCAACTGACGAATGCGCGCGCATTGCTCATGCCATGCCCGCGGCCCCGAGCGCCGCCCCTCCCTTGTCCTCGAACGGCCCTTGTCCGTGATGGCGAACGGAGCCTAGCGGCATCGCGTGGTCGCGGCGACCGGCAAGCTCGATCAAGTCGGTCGGCGCCCGTCGTGCGAGCATGACGCGCGTGGAGAGCCAACCGGCGATCGCGCTGGATGATGTCGTCGTCACGCGATCCGGGAGGCGAGTTCTCGACCACCTGAGCGCGTCCATCGCGGGTGGTCGGATCACCGCCGTCGCCGGACCCTCGGGGGCGGGTAAGACCACCCTGTTGCGCCTGATCAACCGGCTGTCGGTGCCGGACTCCGGCGTCGTGCGCTATCGCGGTGTCGACGTCGCCGAGCTGGATCCGCTCGTCCTGCGCCGACGGGTCGGCATGGTGTTCCAGCGGCCGACGGCGTTCCCGGGTACGGTCCGCGACAACCTGGCGGAGGCGGCGCCGAACCGCGATGGCAGCTACGTCACTGCGATGAAGCGGGCCGCCCTCGATCCGTCGATGATCGACCGCGACACGGCGCAGCTGTCCGGCGGCGAGCTGCAGCGGGTGTGCCTGGCCAGGACGCTCGTCACCGAACCCGAGGCGCTGCTGCTCGACGAGCCGACGTCGAACCTGGACGACGCGGCAGCCGAGCTGTTCGAGGCCGCGGCGCGATCCCTGGTCGGCGCGGGGACGACGATCGTGTGGGTGACGCACAACCGGGCGCAGTTGGAGCGGGTGGCAGACGACGTACTCGAGCTCAGGAGGCAGCCATGATCAGTTGGGTAGGCCTGGCGGCGTCGGTGCTGCTGGTCGGCGTCGCCATCGGGGTGTCGATGCTGCTGCGGCTCCGGCTCGAGCGCGAGTTGATCGTCGCGTCGGTACGGATGGCGATCCAGCTCGCCCTGGTCGGCGGCGTACTCACCCTCGTCATCGCCGACGGCCGCTCGATCTGGTGGTCGTGGCTGTGGGTCGCCGGGATGGTGGGCTACGCATCCGACGTCGCGGCTCGACGAGCGCCGCAGGTCCCGGGGCTGCGATGGCTCGCCCTGGCGGCATTCAGCGTCGGGGCAGTCGTGACGTTGGGAGTGCTCTTCGGCCTCAGTGTGTTCCCGGTCGACGGCCGTACGGTCGTGCCGCTCGCCGGCATGATGGTCGGCAACTCGATGACCGCCACGGTGCTCGCCGGCCGCCGAGTGGTCGAGGAGATCGGCGACAAGCGCGACCAGGTCGAGGCGCGCCTCGCACTCGGCCAGGACACCCGGGCTGCCTCGCGGCCGTACGTCCGATCGGCCCTGCGCTCGGCACTGACGCCGCAGATCGAGACGACCAAGGCGACCGGGTTGGTGTTCCTGCCGGGTGCGATGACCGGCCTGATCCTCGCGGGAGTCGACCCGGCCGAGGCGGTAAAGGTCCAGGCCGTGGTGATGTTCCTCGTCCTCGCCGCGGCTGCCACGACGACGACGGTGGTGGCACTCGGCGCCGCGAGCCGCCTGTTCACGCCGGACCACCGGCTCCGCCTCGCCGACGACCCGTCCCTCGCACACTGACGATCCGCCACTGCGACAGCGACGATCCGTCACTCGGACACCGACGATCCGTCACTCGGGTCCTGTCTAACTGACGGATGGTCACTGTCGCAGTGGCGGATCGTTGTGGGTCGATACGCTGGCGCCCGTGAGCATTCGGCTGTACGACACCGCCACGCGTGAGATCCGCGACTTCGAGCCCCTGCGGCCCGGTCAGGTCGGGATCTACCACTGTGGCCTGACCGTGCAGGGGCCGCCGCACATCGGCCACATCCGCAAGGAGGTCGTGTTCGACGTGCTCCGGCGGTGGTTCGAGTACCGCGGCTACGAGGTCACGCTGATCGCGAACATCACCGACATCGACGACCGCGTACTCGCCAAGGAGACCGACGAGCACCGTCCCTGGTGGAGCATCGCGTACGCGAACGAGCGCACACTGCACGAGGCGTACGCCGCGCTCGGCTGCCTGCCGCCGACGTACGAGCCGCGCGCGACCGGCCACATCCCCGAGATGATCGAGATGATCAGCGAGCTGATCGTCAAGGGGCATGCCTATGTGGCGCCCGACGGTTCCGGCGACGTCTACTTCGACGTGCGGTCGTGGCCCTCGTACGGCGAGTTGTCCAACCAGCGGCTCGACGACATGGCGCCGGCCGCTGACGCCGACCCGAGGGGTAAGCGCGACCCGCGTGACTTCGCGCTGTGGAAGGGCTTCAAGAAGGGTGAGGAGCCTGAGACGGCGGCCTGGCCAGCGCCCTGGGGACCGGGCCGGCCCGGCTGGCATCTCGAGTGCTCGGCGATGTCCGGCAAGTACCTCGGCGACGAGTTCGACATCCACGGCGGCGGACTCGACCTGCGATTCCCACATCACGAGAACGAGCTGGCGCAGTCGCGTGCCGCGGGCCGCCCGTTCGCGCGGCTATGGATGCACAACGCGATGGTCAACCTGACCGGCGAGAAGATGAGCAAGTCGGTCGGCAACTACCTGCTCGTACACGAGATGGTGAAGCGGATCCGGCCGATCGTGCTGCGCTACTACCTACTGGCGCCGCACTACCGATCCGAGATCGAGTACTCCGACGAGGCGCTCGACGAGGCGGCCACGAGCTTCGGCCGGATCGAGGGGTACGTCCGGCGCGCTACCGAGATCACCGGCGGAGTCGATGCCAACGATGGGGTCGTGGCCGCCGGGTTCGAGACCGCGATGGACGACGACCTCAGTGTGCCGGCGGCCCTCGCGGCACTGCACGACGTCGTACGCGAGGGCAACAAGCTGCTGGCCGACGGCGACTCCGAGGCGCTGCGAGGCAATCTCTCCTCGGTACGCCGCATGCTCGGCATCCTCGGTGTCGATCCGCTGGCCGCGCCGTGGGCCGCGCAACGGTCGGGGGACACCGGCCTTCGGAGCACGGTCGACGCGCTCGTGTCGGGTCTGGTCGCGCAGCGTGCCGAGGCCCGGACCCGCAAGGACTTCGCTGCCGCCGACGCGATTCGAGACGTGCTTCGCGATGCCGGTGTCGAGGTCGAGGACACGCCGTCCGGTCCGCGCTGGACCGTGGCGCCTCGAGGCGAGGGCTGAGTCATCCCGGGCAGCAGCAAGCGACGCGGCGCGGTCCGCAAGACCGCCAAGGGCAATCCGACTGCGGGCTCCGGCGGCCGCCGCCGTCGTGGTCTCGAGGGCAAGGGCCCGACGCCGAAGGCCAAGGACCGACCGGGTCATCCGGCGCAGCGTCGGGCCAAGGCCGCGGAGCAGGATCGGCGTCCGGAGCGACGGTCGGGTGGCGACGGCGACGAGTGGGTCGCGGGGCGCAATGCGGTCGTCGAGGCGCTGCGAGCACGGGTGCCGGCCCGGACCGTGTACGTCGCCGAAGGCACTGAACGCGACGACCGGCTCCGCGAGGTCTTCCGGCTCACCTCGGAGCAGCGGCTGCCGATCACCGAGGTGACCCGGGCCGAGCTCGACAGGATGACGTCGCGGGCCGTACATCAGGGCGTCGCGATGCGGGTGCCGCCGTACGAGTACGCGCATCCGGACGACCTGACGCAGGCGGCGGCCGACGCCGATGAGCCGGCGCTGATCGTGGCGTTGGACAGCGTCACCGATCCGCGCAACCTCGGTGCCGTCGTACGGTCGGCTGCGGGCTTCGGAGCGCATGGGGTCGTCGTGCCCGAGCGCCGGGCCGCCGGCATGACAGCGGCTGCCTGGAAGAGCTCGGCCGGTGCCGCGGCCCGGATCCCGGTGGCACGGGCGACCAATCTGACGCGGCAGCTCAAGACGTACGCCGAGTCCGGGCTGATGATCGCGGGCCTCGCGGCCGACGGCGAGGTGTCGCTGCCGGAGCTCGACCTGGCCGACGGGCCGCTGGTGCTGGTCGTCGGGGCCGAGGGCAAGGGCCTGTCGCGGCTGGTCGCGGAGACCTGCGACGTCCGGGTCGCGATCCCGATGGCGTCCGGGCTCGAGTCGCTCAACGCCGGAGTCGCCGCCGGCATCGCCCTCTACGAGATCTCCCGCATCCGACGATCCGTCACTTAGACAGTCAGGATCCGTCAGTTAGACAGGACCCGAGTGACGGATGGTTGCTGTCCGAGTGACGGATCGTGACTGTCTAAGTGACGGATCGTCGGTTAGCCGCGGAGGGTGTGGTCGACGAGGGCGCGGAGCTCGGCGTACGCGCGGGAGTCGCTGATGCCGATCCGACCGGTGATGCCGCCGCGCTGGATGTCGAGCATCGTCCGGGTCACGACGTCGGCGACGAAGCGGGCATGGACCTTGCGGAATCGCCCGGCGCGTACTCCCTCGCTGATCAGCGTTCGCACCCGCTCGGCCGCGGCCGCCGTGTTGAGTTCGTAGACCTCCCGCGCCGGGGCGAACGCCGCCACGTCGTCGAGGAACTGTCGACTCGCCGGAGCCAGCGCTGCGGCCACGGCGTCGAGATAGGCCTCGACCCGATCGCTGGCCGGCGCCGCTGCCACGGCCGCCTCGACCTCGCTCGTCGCATCGCGGAAGAACTGCCGCACGGCCAGCACCACCAGCTCGGACTTGCTCGGCGCCAACTGATAGAGCGTCGACTTCGAGCAATGCAGCTCGCGGGCCAGATCCTCGACGGTCATCCGACCGAACCCGTGCCCGAGCAGGTAGCCGACCAGCCGATCCCGTAGCTGAGCCTGGCGGTCGGGGGCGGTGGACTGGACGACCGGCTGGAGTACCATGGTGAGTACCAGAGTACGCTACACAGTACTCGTCCTCCGGATCCGCGCCGATGGAGATCCCATGCCTGTGGACCGACTGCTACCGACGCCCGAGGCGTACGACCTGCTCGACCTGACCCGGGAGCTGGCCGCCAAGGAGCTCGAGCCGCATGCCTCCGAGGCCGAGGCGGTCGGCCGATTCCCGCGCGATGCGTTCCGTACGCTCGGCGCCGCCGGACTGCTCGGCCTGCCCTATCCCGACGAGTACGGCGGCGGCGACCAGCCGTACGAGGTCTACCTCCAGATGCTCGAGGAGATCGCGAGCGCCTGGCTCACGGTCGGCGTCGGCACCAGCGTCCACACGCTGTCCGCCTTCGGCATCGCGACGGCCGGCAGCGAGGAGCAGCGCAAGCGGCTGCTGCCGGACGCGATCGGCGGTGACCTGCTCGGCGCCTACTGCCTGTCCGAGCCACAGGCTGGCTCCGACGTCGCAGGCATGACGACGCGGGCGGTGCGCGACGGCGACACGTACGTCGTCAACGGCGTCAAAGCGTGGATCAGCCATGGCGGCGAGGCCGATTTCTACCTGCTCTTCGCCCGGACGAGTGCCGATCGGACCAAGGGCATCAGCGCGTTCTACGTCCCGGCCGACACCGAGGGCCTGTCGTTCGGCGCGCCTGAGCACAAGATGGGCATGACCGGGTCGACGACCACCCAGATGATCCTCGACGGCGCCCGCATCCCGGTGGCGAACCGGCTCGGCGACGAGGGTGTCGGCATGCGCCTGGCACTGTCCGCCCTCGACTCCGGGCGGCTCGGCATCGCGGCCTGCGCGACCGGACTCGCCCAGGCGGCGCTGGATGTCGCGGCCGAGTACGCGGGGGAGCGGCAGCAGTTCGGTCAGGCGATCGGTGAGTTCCAGGGCATCCAGTTCCTGCTCGCCGACATGGCCGCGGCCGTCGGATCGGCGCGAGCGACCTACCTGCACGCGGCCCGGCTGCGAGACGCCGGTCGACAGTTCAGCAGGCCCGCGTCGATCGCCAAGCTCACCTGCACCGACGCCGCGATGCGCGTCACGACCGACGCCGTCCAGGTGCTCGGCGGCTACGGCTACACCCGCGACTTCCCGGTCGAGCGCTACATGCGAGAGGCCAAGGTGACCCAGATCTTCGAAGGCACCAACCAGATCCAGCGGCTCGTCATCGCCCGCGACCTGCTCCGCTAGATCTTCAGCGCGTACGCGGTCAGATGCCCGTGGTCTCGG